>DAIELO010000025.1 GCA_027341705.1 Caryophanales bacterium | reverse complement strand
AACGTAGTTACATCCGGCGGTGATGGCGACAAGCCCTGCTAGCGAGCCGTTGATGGTCATACTTGGATCGGCTGCCTTGAATTTATACATGCTAAAAAGAATCGCGGAGACGCCACCGGAAGCCGCTGCCACAAAAGTATTAAGGGCAATGTTAGCTAAGTTGCCATTTAAAGCGTTTAATGTGCTTCCCGCATTAAATCCAAACCATCCGAACCACAGTATAAATGCGCCTGCTGAGGCCAGTGGGATATTACTTGGCGCAAATACGTTGACGCTACCGTCGGGGTAAAAGCGGTTATTCCTAGGACCCACCACAAAAGCCAACGCCAACGCCATAAAGCCCCCCATCGCATGAATCGCTGCGGAGCCTGCGAAATCCTCCATACCCAAATTAGCCAGCCAGCCATTTTGTCCCCAGATCCAGTGGCTTGATATCGGATAAATAAGACCGCATGTAAGGATGACGACGATAATATAGGCTGAAAATTTCATTCGTTCTGCGACGGCTCCAGATACGATGGAGGCCGTCGCAATGGCAAATCCGATTTGGAATAATAAAAATGCAGATACAGGTAACTTTGAGGGGCCTACAATTTGTCCCCATCCAATGATGTGAGTGATGTCTTGACCAAATAATAGATGAGAACCAATGAGATAAAAAACCAACGCTCCAAATGTTAAGTCAACGAAAATTTTCATGGTGACATTCACAGCATTCTTTGTTCTCACGAGCCCGGCCTCAAGCAGGCTAAATCCACCTTCCATAAATAGCACTAATGCAGCCGCAAGCACAACCCATACTGTATTTAACGCGATTGTGATTGACAAAAGCGATGCCTCCTATTAACTCTTTCTATTTAATTCATCGATGGTTTCATCGATTTTTCCAGTACGGATGTTGTAGGCAAGCAAAATATCATAAACAAAGATTTTACCGTCTCCCATTTCTCCAGTCTGCGCCGCATTGATGATCGCTTTTATAGCAGGTTGGAGAAATTCTTCTGATACGACAATTTCCAGCTTAATTTTTGGGTGAAGGTTAATGTCGTACGTGTGTCCCCGATACACCCCAGTCGTATTTTTTTGTTGACCGCGACCTTGTACTGGAATTACTGTGAATCCGCTTACCCCTACTTGATGCAGTTCTCTAATGACGTGCTGTAATCTTTCAGGGCGGACAATTGCATCAATGCGTTTCACTGCCATCCTCCTCTAATTAGTATTTTACATAAAACGTGAGGGTTGTCTAGATAAACTCTCATTCTGTGTGAAGAAAATTTACGTTGAAGATCGAATTAGCTTTTAAAGTGAGCCTGAATTATTTTTTGCACGGCGGGCATATTTGGCACCCAATAGTCAAGTACCTGATTTAGTACAGGATCCATATATTGCCCTGAGGAGCCTGGGACCTGATAGTAATGAATATCGCTTTTTTTGAAATTATGCAAATCAACAATTAAGCTCAGCATATCCTCTGTAGACATATTAGTGGTCGTTAAGAATTTCGGAAGACTTTGGAGAAACCCAGGGATCATTGGCCAATTTTGTGGTTGTTGCAACTTTTGTGCGATGGCGAGCAAGAGCTCTTCTTGTAATTGTTGTCTTGAGAAATCGCCTTGAGGCAAAAGTTCGCGTTGATGCACCAATTCTGACGCCATCTCGCCGTTGAGCGTATCATAACCGGCAGGAATGGTTTTTCCGTTTAAGTCAGGGTACCATGCATTAATAATAGGTACATTAAATGGTACATAGACGCGGACAGTACCGATGGAATCGACTAGTGACTGCAAACCGAAATGATTGATTTCTGCGTAAAAATTGATTGGCAGTTGGGTAAAGTTACTGACTATTTGTGAAGCGAGTTTAATTCCACCAAGTGGCGTACCGTTTTTAATGTCCCCTAAATAATTGGCATGAGTGATTTTTGTCATCCCATAAGGTGGGATTTCTACGCGCGAATCGCGCGGGATACTCAATATGTCATATTCATGTTTAACCAAATTGACGTGAACCAGCATGATTGAATCAGATCTTGCCGGTGTATTAGGAGTTCTTGAATCAACGCCAAGCAGTAATAGATTAAATTCGCCGTTGTGCAAAGTGACGGAAGATTGACCATTAGAAAAATTCAATAAATGCGAAAAGTGCATGATGGGGTCTAAGCGAGCATATTCAATGCCGGCGGCTGAACCAACAATTACCGCAAGCAGGCCAGCGGAAATAACCGCAATACGCCAACGTTTTTTGTTTTTGCGCTTGTTTTTGACTACACGATTTTGAGGATTTTCTTGTGGTTGGGAGTCTTGTTTTTTCACGAAATGCCTCCTGTTATTTGACGCGGATTATCGCCTAAATTACTTTCCTATATTCCTTCTTTCGACGACTTTCGTCAAGGCACCAGCGTGGGTGTTGTGCGAAAGAGAACTGACCGCTATCGCAACTTGGTTGGGTTTGGTAATATCGGTGTGAGTAACTATTGAACATGAACTGGGAGTCTTGCGCAAAGCATCGCCAGATCGTGAAAGCAGGAGGAATATTGATGCAATATGTATCGTTAGAAGAAGCAATGGCGGCTATTCACTCAGGTAACAAAATTTATGTTCAAGGGATGGCATCCACTCCACATCATCTCCTGGAAGGAATTGCGAAACGAGGCCGCGAGTTAGAAAATGTGACAATGTATCATTTGCATATGGAAGGCCCTACACCGTGGATCCACCCTGACCTTGCAGAGCGAATTCGCGACATCTCTTTATTTGTGGGTGCAAATTTACGCCAGGCCGTCAATGATGGTCGAGCGTCTTATGTGCCGTTGTTTCTTTCTGAAGTACCGTGGTTTTTAACGCAACCACAGTTTCGCCCCAATGTGGTATTTCTAAATGTTAGTTTGCCAGATGCACATGGATATGTGAGTTTAGGTCCCACGCTTGAGGCCACTTTAGCAGCTATTGCTCAAGCAGATTTGGTCATCGCACAAATTAATCGTTATGTTCCGCGTGCGCTTGGCGATGCGCTCATTCCGCTTTCCGCTATTCATTACGGCGTACAATGGGATGAGCCGCTTTCAGCAACTGTCTCAAAACCGGCTGACCCACTTACCAATCAAATTGGTCTTCATGCCGCGAACCTCATTCCAGATCGATCGACGCTGCAACTTGGGATTGGCCAAATTCCAGATGCCGTGTTGGGTCAATTAAAAGATCATAAGGATTTGGGCGTACATAGTGAAATGATTTCAGACGGGGTACGTTTGTTGGCGGAACAAGGCGTGATCACTGGAATATATAAAGAAACTGACCCAGGAAAAGTGGTGGCCACGTTTGCCATGGGTTCTGAGGATCTGTTCAAGTTTATCGACGATAACCCGGTAGTGTCTATTCGTTCTGTTGATTACACCAATGATACGTCGGTTATTCGTAGAAATCCTAGGATGATGTCGGTTAATTCGGCCATTGAGGTCGATCTTACGGGTCAGGTCGTGGCAGAATCGATTGGCCCTCACATTATGTCTGGGGTGGGGGGACAGATGGATTTTGTTCGGGGTGCTAGTCTCTCGCCTGGAGGCAAATCAATTATTGCGTTGCCATCACGCACAAGTGCTGGTTCTTCGCGGATTGTTGCCACGATTCATTCAGGTGCTGGTGTGACGACGACAAGAAATCATGTTCAATACGTCATTACAGAGTATGGGATTGCCGAACTCCATGGGAAAACATTAGAGCAACGCGCGAAACAATTGATAAGAGTGGCTCACCCAGAGGATCGTGACGCATTGACACAGGAAGCGAAAAAATTATTTCCAGCGTTCTAAATTGAGCCTATGGTGATTGATAGTTGTAGGATATAATCAGTTTATGAAATCTATTTTTCACCTTCCGCGTCCAGTTCTTTTCTTGTTTCTTGGGTATACAGTTAATTTTTTTGGTTCAGGAATGACGATGCCTTTTTTGATGATTTACCTGCATGTGGACAGGGGCATACCACTTCTTATGGCAGGATTCGTGATCAGTTTTTCGAGTTTGATCGGCCTACTGTCCACACCAGTGGTTGGCTATGCGGTAGATCGATTGGGTAGTTTTAAGCTTTTAGTACTTGCATTGCTGTTGCTTTGTATCGGAACGATAGGGTATGCCATATCTATTAATGTAGGTGTGGCACTGTTGTCTTCTTTGCTCGTTGGGGTTGGTAATTCGGCAATGTGGAATGGACTTTCTTCTCAATTGGCGGTTTTGGCGGGGAAGAAGGACCGATCACGTTACTTTGGCATTGCTTATGCAGCACAAAATCTAGGGATTGGATTAGGTTCATTGATTTCTGGGTTGTTGTTGCATTCGATGAAGCCCACCACTTTTTTTCTGATATTTTTGATCGATGCTTGCACATATTTGGTGTTTATTCCAATTCTTTTGCCGTTGAGAAATAAAAAATATATTCCTAATACGTTGGATTTAAAGGAGCAACTTTCAGGTAATCGCGGGGGATTTCGCGAAGTCATTAGGGATCGAGCTCTTGTTGGTGTGACTGTCTTAAATCTGTTGTTTGTTGTTTTTGGATACAGTCAAATGAATACAGCATTTTCAGTTTGGGCTACTGGGTTTAAGGGTGTGGGAGCAAGCGTTGTTGGCATTGCTTTTTTTGCTAATTGTATGGCAATTGTGCTTGTTCAATTTCCTGTTTTGCATTACGCCAAAAAATGGCGAAGAACGCGTTTAGCCGCTTTTGCTTCTGCTTTATTTGCGATTAGTTGGTTGTTTGTTTTATTGGCAGGATTTAAAAATGGGCATTTTGCAACTCCATTACTCATTGCCTCACTCGCCATATTTGGAGTGGGAGAGACTTTTTTATCGCCAAGTTTATCCCCAATTGTTAACGATCTGGCACCAGAACGACTTCGTGGGCGTTATAATGCCATGATTAATCTTTCTTGGCAGGCTGGCATGGTAATTGGTCCTGTGATTGCTGGATATGCCCTTGGTCATGCGCTTGGATTTGAGTGGTTTTTATTGCTAGCAGTGGTGCTATTCATGGGCGTGTTTATCGCTATTCAATTGGAACATTGGATCCCTTCATCAGCTAATCGGTAATTATGTTAAGGAAGCGTGGGAACATTGGAGTTGAAATGGCGAATTTTTTCTTCTGGGGGACAAATGGGTAAACAATTGGTGCGATATTTGATTGGGATTCAGTTTATCGCAGTAATTATTATGCTTAGTAGTCAAATCATCATTAGCATCCCGATTGGTAATGAACAAAATGAGATTATCCAGTTAGGAAAAATTAGTGGCGAGTTGTCGCAATTGCAGATCGCCATGGATGATCAGGAAACAGGATTGCGTGGTTATGAACTGACTGGTGAGAAGGATTTTTTAGCGCCATTTTATTCAGGTGTGAATAATTATGCGATGGCGGTTAAACAATTGACAGCGGTTAAGCACATTATTTCTATAGATCCATTTGTCAAAAGCACTATAAAGCTAGGATTAACATGGAATGCTCGTTTTGCAATTCCGATGATCAATCTCAGGCATAACAATAAAAAAATTCCTTTAGTTATGCAAAATCAAGCTAAAACCACATTTGATGCATTCCGACGTGAATACGCGATTGCTTTGGGGCAAGTAAACAATCGCATTCACTTCAATGACGTTAATTTGAGAGTGTTATCCGCGATTTCTTTGGTGATTTATGCATTGATTGCAAGTAGCGTGATGGCAATGGTGACATTGTTGCTAAGTAGGCAGTTGCGTAAGTGGGTGGAACCGATTATCACGTTGACCCAAGCAGTGGAGCGATATACACATGGTGACTTGCATTACCCGGTACCAGTTATTCATGATAAGACGGAATTAGGTCGTCTTTCTTTGGGCATCGAGACGATGAGAATTGCACTTCAACAACAATTTCGATCAATTGAGAACATGGCGCTTCAAGACGGATTGACTGGCATATGGAACAGAAGATATTTTGATGAAAGGCTAGCATTTGATGTGAGGGACGCCAATGTAAGCGCCACCCATCAGTTTTGTTTACTTATGTGTGATATTGATTACTTCAAGGCAGTCAACGATACATATGGACATCAAGAAGGTGATCGAGTTCTTCAAGAAGTGGCAGAACGGTTGCAGCAAAACATCCGTAGAGGAGATGTGCTTGCGCGTTACGGGGGAGAAGAATTTGTGATCATCGCTTATATGGATATCCGGCATGCGCTTGATTATGCAGAGCGCATTCGGTTGTCTGTAAGGTTTGTCACCGTCCAAGACCAAAGAGTGTCAATCAGTGTAGGGGTTTCCTGGTATCAGCAGGGAGAACCCCCTAATCTTGTGCTGAAACGTGCTGACGACGCCCTCTACAAGGCAAAGCAAAGTGGGCGCAATCGCGTCGATTATATCGCCTAATTAGCTGTTTGTGCCAGCAAAACGCTGATATACTAAATTGACATTAAAAAAGTTTTGTTATCTTAAATTTAATTGAATACGAACCTTCAGGGCATGGTGAGGCTTAGGCCAATTCCCAATCGGTGGTAATGCATAATTTGCGAAGTCCACGAGCCATATGGCAGGAACTGGTGAGAATCCAGTACCGACGGTATAGTCCGGATGAAAGAAGGAAATATTGTTCGAACTCTATTTTTTTGCGAGCAAATTGATAGTGTCCTGGCGGCCCGTTTTTTTATGGCATTGCCTTTGCTTTTTGCGATGGTGTTGTTTGCCAACCCGAACTGGACGCAACTTGGTCAACATATTATCATTCCCGTGGCATTTTTGAATGTATTGTTTCAGGCGCTTTTCCCAAGTTTGATCAGTCTGTTGCTCTATTATAAGGGGCTGTCTACCACGAAAGCCTCCTATGCTACTATTGCAGAGCTGGCTTTTCCTGCGACGGGACTGATCCTGAATTGGGTCGTTCTCCATCAGGGACTTACTTGGGGTCGATTTACTGGTTTCGCGATTGTCTGGTTTGTGGTGTTTCAAATTGCTAGGTACCTAGATCGAGAGGTGAGTTCATTTGCTTATCCAGAAGTGGTAGCAGATGTTTCCTTGGAAAGATGAGTATTTAAGTTAAAAAGTGCCGTGGAAAGAATCCACGGCACTGAATCGGGCGGGACATTATATCAACATCATCGATTGCCTTGAGGGCGATGCCGAGTATAGCAGTTATTAACTGATGCTCTTAATCACCTGTACCATCATGGGGCCAATCTCTTGATCAATCACTTGATATAAGCTTTCTGCTTTTTGTCGATTGCCATTTTTGTAGGCGATAATCATTTCCTTGGCGGTGTGGTGAATTTTTTCGTGATGCTGCTCCAGCTCGATAAATGCAGGGTGGTGTCCGAAAATGGGTTGTCCTTCACCATAATACCATTTGCCTAAACGGCACATACGATGTTCGCCAATCTTTGCTTCATCTAACTTGGTCAAGCCTTGCAGCATCGCGCGCAACCGCCAATTGAGGAGCAAATGATCGGTTAACGCTAACTCCAGAAATTCCTGGTGGTCAAAGCCTAATCGATAGAGGCTATAGCGACTCCGTACCTCCTCTAGGCTAGTCACAAGGGAAAATAGATCAGTGGCACTCGTGTTAATTTTATCTGACTCCTCTTGGGTGACGCCACTAAGTTCGGTCACCGTCGCGGCGATTTCCTGAAACACACTGGAGTGTTCTTGAATGGCAGGAGCCATTTGCCGCATTTGTTCATTAGAATGGCTGATGTGAGTCAACATTGTATTAATCAGCGTTTTCGTCTCTTCTGAAATTTGACTTGTTTTGAGCGTATCTTGGGTGAGCGAACCAAGCTCTCTGTTCGTATTTTTCGTATCGGATTGAATCGTATTGACTTGGTTCACCACTTCAGACACGGCATGTTGTGTGTTGTCAGAAAGTTTTTTCACTTCGTTTGCCACCACACTAAACCCGCGGCCTTGTTCTCCTGCGCGTGCGGCCTCAATACTGGCATTTAAAGCAAGCAAGTTCGTCTGTTCTGCAATTTCCCTGATGAGTTGAATCAAGTGGGTAATCGAACTGATACTGCCCGTTAACTGCCCCATACGCTCCTGAAGCGTACCGACAACCACACCTAAATTTTGTGCCATGCTTGCCGATTCGGATACCTTCATGCTGCTGGTAGAGGCGACTTCTTCAAAGGAATGAATTTGTTCATTAAGTTGATTGGCACTTCCTGCAATTTCCTCAATACTAGACGATAGTTCTTCCACTGCGGTTGCAATGCGCTGCATGCCATTACTTAATTTCTTGCTGTCATCGGCTAGTTCGTGTAGGCGGTTGTTTTGCTTGGCAGAAGAATTGATCGCTTGATTTAGTGAATTAGTGAGTGCCATGATGTCTCGCTCGTAATGATCCATGACGGCATTAAAAGCGACCATGGCGGGGGTAGCGGTCGATGTCACGCTGACTCTCACCGACAGGTCACCTTTCGCCACTTTTTCTTGAAGGGATGTCCAATTGATGCTGGCTACCAACGCGCTATCTTCTGCATCAATGGGCAGCACAGAAACGGTGTTCTTTTTTCGAAACACGTAATCACCTCAATGATAATGTAATCAGTATATGTATTTCTCACTAATAATCACTTAATATATCAGGTTGTTTCTTCATCAATGATTAAATTATAGACTATTACTGACAAAAATCAATTCGCATGATTTTGTAGAAAGTGTAGCCATTCTGTTATGCTAATTGGGACGAGATCATCGCGTTTGATTTTAGAGAGGGGTAATTTTATGGCAACCAACGAATATGTGGCACGACGGGGAATTTTACATGCTACTATGCAAAATTCCAGTGTACTGGTGATGTTTTCAGGAAGTGCTCCGAGCAAGTCAGCGGATGAATCATATTTGTATACCGTCCCTAGAAATTTTTATTATTTGACTGGTCTTGCTTGTGAACGATTTATCTACCTAGCGGAAAAGAATAATGATCAAATTCAAGAGCTGATTTTTATTGAAAAACCTGATCCTGAAAAAGAAAAATGGACTGGTTATCGGATGCGTGAAGAAGCGGTGCGCGCCGCTTCTGGGATTGAAAAGGTGGTCTATGAAGGGGATTTTGCGACCTTTGTGAATCGCTTATTGTTGCAGGGGAATTATGCCGCAGTATACATGGATCTGGAATCTCGTGACATAGAAGGCCCACTCACACATTCACAACAGTTTGCCCAGCAATTACACATGCATCATCCGTACTTAGCAATCTGCAATGTATATCCTGTGATTGCCAATACGAGACGGATAAAATCTGATCAAGAAGTGCAACTGCTAAAAAAGGCGATTGCCATCACGGCAGATGGATTAACTAACTTGTGGCAGCATGCCCGTCCTGGAATGGCAGAGTATCAATTAGAGGCACATTTTAATTTTTCATTAAAAATGGCTGGCGTAACAGATTTCGCTTTTCCTAGCATCGTTGCCTCAGGAGCTAATGCCACTATTTTGCACTATGTGGAAAATAGCAGCGATGCTCAAGATGGAGAACTGGTGCTGCTCGACCTTGGCTCACAATTTGGTTACTACGCGGCAGACATCAGTCGCACCTTCCCGGTCAATGGAAAGTTTAGTCCTCGTCAAAAAGAGTTGTACGAGATCGTTTTAAAGACGCAATTGGCGGTGATTGATGCGATCCAACCTGGATTTCCGATGAAAGAACTGAATGAAATTGCTAAAAAGGTGTTGACTGAAGAATTGCTACGTATTGGACTCATTGCTGATGCAAGTGAGCTTGGCAATTACTACTATCACGGCGTGAGTCACTATTTGGGACTGGATACGCATGATGTGGGCGTGTATGACGGTGAACTGCAACCGGGGATGGTGATTACGGTGGAGCCTGGCCTGTACGTGGCGGACGAACGGATTGGCATTCGCATTGAGGATGATGTGCTTGTCACCGAAGCGGGTACAGAAGTGTTGTCCCGTGCTATCCCCAAACAAGTGGCTGACATTGAGGCGATCATGGCCTCTGGTTTGAACTAGTGTCCTGATGGTGTTGTAACCTTAATGCGTCCACTTTCGTCTATCATATGATGACAAGGGGGACGCATTAGTGATGAAACGATCGCTCATATTGGTTGTCGCCGTCGCATTCACGTCTATTGTTGTGGCAGGGGGCGGCGACCTTTTTGTACATGCTGCTTCGG
>DAIELO010000259.1 GCA_027341705.1 Caryophanales bacterium | reverse complement strand
TGGATCAAGCAAAATATGATTCACCCTTTCCCAGCTAATTCAATTCACTGCGAAGTGCCTCTATCACGGCCAATGACAAACCAGTCACCTCTGCAATCAGTTCCACCTCCACGCCCTTAGCAATCAACCCCCTTGCCATCGCACGCTTGCTTTGTTCTATTCCCTGTTCTATCCCTTGCTCTAGCCCCTGCTCTAGCCCCTGCTCTAGTCCTTCCGCCATACCACGCTCATGGGCAGCCAACTCCCGCAGTTCTGCTTCCCGCACCTTGGCCAGTTCATCCATCACCACTTTGCGTCGGTGTTCATACACCGCCCAGCTTTCCACATCTTGGCTGACTTCTTCCCACTGTTCAAATGCCTTTTTCATCGCTTCGTCCTCCTTTGCAATGGCCCACAGCCGCTCCCGTATGTCCTCGTGGTCATCCGCCTCCAACAACAAGCAACCAGCGTGCCAATAAGTTCTCCTCCGGACTCGCCTGCCCACGTTGCCACCGATCCATCAGCTTTGGCAACTCCATAAAATGCATTTCCAACACTTCTGTCAGCTTAAATCCCTCTTCATCTTCCGCCACGTGAAATCGCGTGTGATAATCATCCGTCTGCTTCATATACCGAAAATTAAGAATGTTGATCGTAACGGTGCGCTTTAACTCCTGATACGACATCCCCTGGCTCATTTGCCCCGTGTACACCCGCGACCAATAATACAAACTGCGTCGCTCCATGTCATGCTCATTTGCGAGTTGAATCTCGATGTTCACGTACATCCCGCGCTCCGTGCGCGCAAGCAGATCCAACACCGACATTTTGTCCCCAATATGCTCACGAGATTGCTCATTGTTCACCAGTTCAATCCAGGTGACCCGTTCCTCTTCCGAGGGATCAAGTGCTGCGTTGACAAACGCCAATAAGATCGGTTCATTCCCAGGTTTGGCAAACAATTTCTTGAACGCATAGTCAATTTTTAGATCCATTAACCTGATCACGCGGTCATCCCCTGTATCCTACTTTGATTGTATCACGCCACCGACAAGGCTGAAATCCCCCTATCTGCTGATGCCTCCATTGTACAAAAACTGCGCTACCATCTCCCACTCCTATCCGCAGCATGGATGTAATTTTGTGAAATGGTACACTAAACATGCAATCAAACCGATTAAAATGAGACTTGCGCATGATCACGACAGACAGTGCGGGAATTCATTGGCGTCTCCCACTTTCACCCGACAAACTCCTCAATCAACGCCTTTAATCCTGATTCAAATATCACCAGCAGTTCCCAGCCAACCCCACAAGTTTTGCCCATCGCCGTAAATTGACAGCATGGTCGATACAAAGTTTTTGCCATGTACCCCGTACAGCCAAGAGGTATGAAGGATAAAATATTTTTCCCGCTGTTGTCGAATCGCGTCTTTCCCCACCCACTTGCTTTGCCTGTGATAGACACTGTTTAGGCGACATTCACATGCCTCCATTATCTATGTGTGTATCTGAATCGCTAGATTATAAAAAAAAGAAAGGCTTGGATTTTTATCTTGATATCTGTACAGTCTAGTTAGAGAAGCCTTGCTCTCTCCGAACGGCTAAGTTCCACTTAGCTCATGTACGTAGGAGAAGCGGGGTTTTATGTGATTTTATTGGATTTTATTTGCATATTCAGCTCTTATTTTGTATTGTTTTGAGGCAAACACCTAAAATATATAATGGAGATCTCATCGATCTTCTGGGTTGCTTACCCCCATATTGGGAATGAGTTCATCATGACACTCCGAACCTTTGCATTGATACTGATTTCACCACGCAAAGACAAGGCTCGACATCCCCAATCCAAAATTTCACAA
>DAIELO010000258.1 GCA_027341705.1 Caryophanales bacterium | reverse complement strand
GGCTATTTTTGGGATGCCTGCCGCTACCAATGAAAATTTGGCTAAACTGCCACCGGTCTCTGTAGATCCGCTTGCCAATCCATCTGGGGGTTCAAGCGGTAGTTCAGGTGCCAGTGCGAGTCCTAGTGCGCCAAGTAGTTCTTCTGGAACGCCAAGCGCCGCAAGTGCTGGGGGACCTGACGGAATGCCGTTCCAACCGCAAAGTCCAAAGAGTAAAACATTATTAGACACTTCCATGCCTGGGTTTGCTATTTATAATAGCACATGCTCAGGGTGTCACGGAAGTAATTTGGAAGGCAGCGTGGGTCCTGAACTGCGAGGGATCGGGAACGTTGCCAATGAAGCGGCATTGGTAACATTCATTACCAGTGGTAAGGGCATGATGCCACCAGGCGGCAGTTTGACTAGCCCTGCTCAGATTACCCAAGTAGCAGATTGGCTGATGAAGCAGACGCAAAAGTAATTCATATGCCACGTTTTTATTATAATCCAAATAATAGGAATTATTTGTACAATCCGGAAATTTAAAAAGAGGGTACTCGGTCGCTGGGTACCCTCTTTATCTTGAGTATAATTTGGTATACTGGCTTGTAAATACCTACATAGGAGATGTCCTGCGATCCATGTCTAAATCATCGAAAAAAAATCAGAAACAAAATGGTCAAAATACGAATGGGAAAATGAAGACAAGGCGTCGGCGGGTGGCGTGGATTTCAATTGGCGTAGTTGCAGTATTGCTTGGAGCCGCCCTCGCAGCAACCACAGCCAACTTAAACAAGAAGGTCAATGATCAACCGGGTGGGATTTCGGGCTTGATTCGATCAGCAGTGGGGACGATTGTGGGCAAATCTGGAGTGGAAAACATCTTGCTAATTGGCAACAATGCTCGTAATCCAAGTTCCCCAATTGGCCTTGGTGATGGTGGCGGACAAGCGGATATTATGATGGTGGCGCATGTTGATCCGACTAAGCACCTGATGGTGTTGATAACGATTCCGAGAAATGTATTGTTTGCGCAACCGCAATACAATGATCCCATTCCTAAGCTAAAGACGCTGTTTTTTATCGGTGCGCAAATGCAGCCGAACCAAGCGGCGCAGTTGACGATGCAAGGGGTTGCGCAATTAACAGGGTTAAAAATTAAGCACTATGTGGTTACAGACTTTCAAGGATTTGTGGACGCGATTAACGCCGTTGGTGGTATCCGTGTCAATGTGCCAGGGCGCTTATATGATCCTGTGAACAGCGGTGCCAACTTGTATCCGGGGTGGCAAACATTAACTGGTGAGCAGGCGCTCGCTTTTATTCGCATTCGCCAAAATCAGGCCAGCAACTCGATTCGTGTCAATGATTTTCAACGTATGGATGCAGAGGCGCAAATGATTGATGCGCTTAAGCAAAAACTGTTAAGTCCAGGCGGTGATCTTAGTCATTTGCCTGCACTCATTAGTACGTGGCAAAAAGATGTCGTGACCAACATGTCTACTACAAGCTTATTCCAACTGGCCAATGATGCGTCGGGGGCCAAAATCATTCATCTGACTATTGGCAAGATCGGTGATTCGATGCAACTTACGAGTACTGCATTGCCTGGTATCAATCAGGAAAACTACATCACCGGTGCTTACTACGATATTATCAGTACCAATGATGTCTATAAAATGCTTAAGCCTTATGGGTCCAAAGGGTCAAGTACTGGGCTTCCCCAGTTGCCTGCGCCAAGTAGCGTGACCGTGCAGGTGTACGGCGCACAAGCGTATGCGGATCGCCTGAAAGCTGCGGGTTTCCAAGTGCAGTGGATGGGACCTGGCAATGGAACTTATCCTGTGCAGATTGATTATCCCACGGGTAA
>DAIELO010000257.1 GCA_027341705.1 Caryophanales bacterium | reverse complement strand
TATAGCAGTAGCGCTTGGTATCGGTGGTACGCTAGGGTATTCTGCGGCACTGCTGCAAATGCTGAACCATTCGATGGGGAAATCCATGCTGTTTCTGTCTGCTGGCAACGTCAATCAGAAATATAAAACCAAGCAAATGACGAGAGTGGTGGGATTGCTTCGCATGATGCCCTTTACGGGGCTTGTGTTTCTCATCGGGATGCTTGCGATTACAGGCGTCCCACCATTCAATATTTTTACCAGTGAATTCACGATTTTTGTGGCGGGATTTCAACAAGGACACGCTGTGGTGACAAGCATTCTGATTTTCCTCATTGCACTTATTTTTGCCGCGATGATTTTTCATGTGATTAAAATGGTTTTCGGTGTGGACGATCGCGAACGATTGACGGTGGGCGAGGTTAGTAAGTGGACGGCCATTCCGCTCCTCTTGCCATTGTCATTTGTGGTGGTGTTTGGCTTATATATTCCGCACGTGCTGTTCCAACTGATCCATCATGCCGCACTAATTATGGTGGGAGGTGGTCATGTTTGAACGTTCACATGATTGTTGAACCGCACGAGTTACCCAATGCTTGTCGTGAGGTGATCAATAAGCAGGGCCGTTTTATTACGATGGTGGCAACGGACGAATCTGAATTTGGCATCGACCGATTTGTGATTCGTTATATTTTTGCCCGTGAGGGACAACCAGCGTTGATGATCATTGAGAGTGTGATTGCGGATAGTGATCCCACCTATTCATCGGTGACGACTGTGCTTCCCGCAGCTTCTTGGGCGGAGCGTGAAGCGCATGATCTTTTTGGGATCACTCCCGTGGGGCATCCTGATTTGCGTCGCTTAGTACTTCATGAAGACTGGCCAGAAGGAGTCTATCCGTTGCGCAAGGACTACCCGTTGACAAAATCTCAACCGCGAGATGCAACGCGCGGTTGGACCTATCCTAAAGTACATGGGGCTGGCGTATTCGAAGTACCTGTGGGTCCCATTCACGCAGGAGTGATTGAGCCAGGTCATTTCCGCTTTCAAGTGATGGGCGATTCGGTGCTGCATTTAGAAGCGAAGTTATTCTATACGCATCGAGGCATTGAAAAACGCAGTGAAGGAATGAGCGTACACAAAGGGTTATTCCTTGCTGAGCGGATATGTGGCGTGTGTAGTACGTCTCATGCGTTGTCTTATGTACAGGCGATTGAAAGTATTGCAGGGACGAAAATTCCCAAACGCGCGGCTTATTTGCGCGTATTGTTTGTCGAAATGGAACGGTTATATAACCACGTTGGTGATATTGGCAATCTGTGTGCTGGAATTGGGTACGCATATGGCATTAATCATGGCGCACGCTTAAAAGAACAGCTGATGCAATTAAATGACTGGGTGACAGATCATCGATTTCTAAGAGGTTCGATTGCGCTTGGCGGTGTGGCAAAAGACATCACTAGCGACCAGTTGGAGCATATAAATATCACGTTAGAGCAAGTAGATAAGCCGCTAAATGAGCTGGTTGAACAAATTTTAGCGCAAGATATTGTAGTGAATCGATTTTCAAATACGGGGATTTTGGCTGAGCAAGTCGTTCGTGATCTTTCGGCAGTAGGGCCGACAGCGCGTGCCTCGCATTATGATCTCGACGCGCGTCGAGATTTGCCGTATGCAGCGTACTCAGAGTTGTCCTTTGCTGTTCCGATCATGACGGAGGGCGATGTGATGGCTCGATTTCAGCAAAGATTTCTTGAAGTAGGACAATCTTTTCAATTAATTAATCAAGTCATTGAAAATATTCCAGTAGGGGATATTTTTGCGCCGATTGGAGATTTACCTGCTCATGAGTTTGGTATTGGCATTACGGAATCACCTCGTGGCGAAAATATGCAT
>DAIELO010000256.1 GCA_027341705.1 Caryophanales bacterium | reverse complement strand
ATCCCCCTCGCTTAAAATGGCGCGCACGCTGTCCACGTCTTTATCGCCTCGACCTGACAAATTAACGACGATGATCTCATCACTTGACATGCGAGGGGCAATTTTCAAGGCATGAGCAAGTGCATGAGCAGATTCTAATGCTGGAATAATACCTTCATAACGCGAAAGTGTTAGAAATGCAGCTAGCGCTTCATCATCTCTAATTGGCACATACTCCGCTCGCCCACTTTCATGCAAAAACGAATGCTCTGGCCCGATTCCAGGATAATCCAAGCCGGCAGAAATGGAGTGAGCAGGGATGATTTGCCCATCCTCATCTTGCAAAAGATAGGTGAACGCGCCGTGGATAATTCCTTTTGAACCTTTTGCAATCGAAGCGGCATGACGTGTGGTGTCAATGCCTTCACCCGCTGCTTCCACGCCGATTAGCTTCACTTTTGCATGATCAATAAAAGGATAAAAAATCCCCATTGCGTTGCTCCCGCCACCGACTGCTGCCACGATCACATCTGGCAGACGGCCTTCTTGTAGTAGTAGCTGAGATTTAGTCTCCTCACCGATAATCCGTTGGAATTCTCTCACAATGTATGGATAAGGATGAGGACCCACCACAGAACCAACAATGTAATAGGTATCAGTTACGTGTTCTACCCAATGACGCAATGCTTCATTAGTAGCATCTTTAAGGGTTCCCGTACCACTCGTCACCGATTCTACTTTTGCGCCTAATAGTTCCATGCGAAATACATTGAGCGCTTGCCGACGAATATCTTCCTCGCCCATAAACACAGTACACTCAAGCCCTAGTAAGGCTGCCACCGTTGCTGTGGCTACCCCGTGTTGACCAGCCCCCGTTTCTGCAAGCACGCGTTTTTTACCTGTCCACTTAGCGAGCAATCCTTGACCGATGGTATTGTTGATTTTGTGGGCACCTGTGTGATTTAAGTCTTCACGTTTTAGATAAATTTTTGCCCCACCTGCTAATTCAGACAGTCGCTTAGCAAAGTACAGTGGCGTTCTTCTTCCCGCATAATTGCGGAGCAAATCCTGCAGTTGTGCTTGAAATTCTGGTAATGCGCGCACGTGTTCAAAATCATGTTCCAGTTGGTACAATGCGGACATTAACGTTTCAGGAACAAAACGTCCCCCAAAGTCACCAAATCGTCCCGCTTGATTCGGATTCATCGTCACCCTCCCTAACCTTTGCTGCAAATTTCCGCATTTTTCGAGGATCTTTTTGTCCATTATCCTCAATTCCAGAAGATACATCTACAGCAAATGGACGATATTTACTAATTAATTCAGTGACATTATCCGGAGTTAGCCCGCCTGCCACTATCATTGGAAATTCGTGGATCACATTTTTCAATTCAGCAATTTGTTGCCAATCAAAAATGGTGCCTGTTCCCCCCATGTTACCTTTGTGTGATGTATCCAATAACACTCCATCCACATCATCTAGATACTGTAGGAGAGACGGAGATTGTGCATCGATTGGCAGGATGTTGTTGGTTCGGGCCGGCAGATGCCAAGATTTCCAAATTGTCAACGCCTGCTGTGCCTTTAATTTTTGGCACAATTCAGGATTTTCGTTGGCTGCTAATTGGATATGTCGTATTCCAGTTTTTGAAACAACGTCCACAATTTCGTCGAATGTTAAATTCATCATCACTAAGACTGGCTGAATCTTCGCATGATGTGTCTGAATCCATTTTTGAAAGTCGATAATTTGTTGTAAAGTGACATAGCGCCTACTCGTTGGAACGACAACAAACCCCGCATAATTGATGTGTAATTCCTCCGCAAGTGCCAGATCCCGCTCATGTTGTAACCCACAAAACTTAATCCGGGTCATTGTGCAATTCCGGCTCTCGTGGTTTGCTTTAACGAATC
>DAIELO010000255.1 GCA_027341705.1 Caryophanales bacterium | reverse complement strand
ACAGCTATTACATGCCTGTGTAGCCACCATAGAGTTGAGTCAACCACGAGGTAATATCCGTAAGTTTTCCAGTGAACAATAAAATCCCCATCACGACGAGAATTCCCCCACCTACTTGACTGATTCTTTCACTGTATTTAAGCAACCAACGCAGTGAACCTAGGGTATAGGCAAGTATCAAAAACGGCAAAGCAAAACCAATTGCATAAAAAGACATAAGCAACATGCCACTTGCCTGACTAGTCGCCGCAATCGCGATGACAGAGGCAAGCATAGGACCGATGCAGGGCGTCCACCCTGCAGAAAAACTAATCCCTACCACAAAAGCGCCAAGGTATCCCGCAGGTTTCTTGCGCACACTCCACTTGGCTTCACGCATAAACAAGTCCCACTTGATGACTTTCATCAGCACAAGCCCCATGACAATGACAATCAACCCGCCAATTTCACTCACGGCATCGCGGTACTCAGAAAAGATGATACCGATCAGACTAGCCGATGCACCAAGCGCAATAAAGATAACCGAAAATCCCAAAACAAAGAAAATCGCGTGACTCAATGCTTTACGTCTGATTTGTCCCGTCACCAAACTCTCCGCGCCATTACTAAATGACACCCCGGAGATATAAGAGATGTAAGACGGATACAGCGGCAACACGCAAGGCGAGATAAAGGATAATAGCCCTGCTACAAAAGCCAGCCAAATCGTCGGATTGACCGCCACTCCATCACCTTCCCAAGCACGATTTATGAACTAGCCAACAATTTATTAAATTCCGTTTGCATCTGTGGAGCAATCAGTGCCCCTAAATAATGATACATAATCACGCCATTCGATTTAATAAAAAAGCTCGTAGGTATTGCCATCACTTTATACGTCTTCGTGACGCTGCCACTTTTATCTAGCAGCACAGGATACGTCACGCCATACGTTTTGAGAAATTTCTTTAGCCTTGGCACCGTATCATTAAAAGCGAGATTCACCCCAATGAACGTAATCTTATTGCCGTATTTTTTGTACATTTTCTCTACATCTGGCGTTTCAAACTGGCAAGGTGGACACCAAGAAGCAAAGAAATTAAGATAGACTGGTTTACCGCGAAACTGTGCTAAATTCAAGGTTTGACCCGCAAGTGTAGTCAATGTAAAATTAGGTGCCACATGTCCCACTTCTGGCGCTGTATCCTGTTTTTTGGTCAGAATGACAGAAGCAGCAACAATGATAACCAGCACCACCAATATGGCAATCCATCGCCTAGCTTTCATATAGAAAAGACCATCCTTTCAAAATTAGCTTGTGCAAACTAAAGTTTATTTTAATCTACTTATCACTCACAAGGAAGTGTAAATTCTGAACGTTTTATATCGTATTGCTGTAGGAATCGTGATCATGATCTCGGTGCCCGTGGTGTTTCTTGTTATCTCCTGGCATCTTCGTGATCATTCCATCGTCCTTCGCGTAGGAGACAAAGTGCCCGCCATTGCGCTTCAAGAACTGCAGGGAACCACGTATCATTGGCCAACCCATTTAGCAAAACCTGTGATTATCAATTTTTTTGCTACTTGGTGTCCTCCATGCCAAGCGGAAGCGCCGGTGCTGGCTCAATTTGACAAGGCCAATGCAGGAAACGTACAACTAGTGATGGTCGATCGCAAAGAAGGCCCCCCGTTGGTTCGGCAATTTATGAACACCTATCACCTTCAGGGGGTTACGACGCTATTAGACCAAAGTGATCAATGGGCCACACTGTTTGGCGTGACGGGTCAACCAGAAACGATCGGCATTGACACAAAAGGCGTGATCCGTTTCCATCAGTTAGGACCTGAAACCACGGCCCTGCTCAGCAGCGACTTAGCTATGCTAAAGGAAAATTAAATACTTGCGCATAAAAATCCAATTCACTTTCTATCGCCTGCGCAATCGCCGTTGCACCTCGAAAACCATGCCCTTCACCTGCAAACG
>DAIELO010000254.1 GCA_027341705.1 Caryophanales bacterium | reverse complement strand
GTTGACAATCACTCATTCCTTCCACCCCCGTGAACGCAGATAGCTACTACTATGGCTTGGCAACGGGTGGTGCACTAACCGTTCAAGGATTTGTAACGACTCATTGATCTTCACTGGATCAATCCCAGTCATTACGTCTGAATCCCGAAACAGATACACAAGATCGTCTGTCGCCACATTGCCCGCAGCCCCTGGCGCATACGGACACCCACCAAGCCCACCAAGCGCACTGTCAAAGCGAGTAATCCCGTACTCTAGCCCAACCATCACATTAGCTAGCGCCGTGCCCCTCGTATCGTGCATATGTAACACAAGTTGGTCAAGCGAAACCTCTTTGAGAATCACCTCAAGCACGCGCGCCGTTTTCGCCGGGGTGGATACGCCGATCGTATCACCTAACGAAATTTCGTCCACCCCGTCTTCTAGCAGGGTGTTGACCACTTTTCGCACTTGATTCACATCCACTTCCCCTTCATAGGGACAACCAAACACAGTAGAGACATATCCTCGGACAAATAATTTTTCTGCCTTCGCCGTTTGTGTCACCTGACGCAACACAGGAAAAGTGTCTGTGATCGATTTGTTGATATTATGTTGATTGTGTGACTCACTCGCTGACATGAACACAGCGATAGCATCTACCTTTGCTTGGATTGCTCGTTCCAAGCCACGAACATTAGGCACTAGCGCACTGTACATGACACCTGGTTTGCGCGTGATGCCTTGCAATACCTCATCTGCGTCAGCCAATGCGGGGATCCATTTGGGACTGACAAAGCTAGACACTTCAATGAAGGAAACTCCCGTCTCGCTCAAGCTGTTGATCCACTCGATTTTCTCTGGTGCAGTCAAATGGGACGTTTCATTTTGCAACCCATCACGTGGGCCTACTTCGCAAATTTGAACACTCGTTGGCCATTTCACGACTATTCTAGCTCCATCAGCAAATCGCCTTCATTGACAAAATCGCCTTCCGCCACCGCCACACGCAGCACCGTACCTGCTTGATCTGCGCTTACAGGCACTTCCATTTTCATCGACTCTAAAATCACCACATCGTCGCCATCAGCCACATTTGTCCCCACTTGCACCAGCACCTTAAACACGGTGCCTGCCATATTAGATGTAATCCCTTTCATCAAATCCACCCCTTCATCAAATTGATTATTGAAGATATTGCTCGATAAATCCAGTATGCGTGTCACCACGTACAAACTGTTCATGTTCGATGATCCGTTGTAACAGTGGTAAATTAGTCTTAATGCCTTCAATCTTAAATTGCGCGAAGGCTTCCTGCAACAATTGGCGTGCCTCCTCGCGCGAATTGCCGACTGCAATAATTTTACCAATCATGGGATCGTAAAATGGCGTAATCTGATCCCCCTCACGAAAACCCATTTCAAGGCGCAACCCTTCTTTACTTGGCACATCAAACTTTGTTAATTTTCCGGGAGAAGGAAGCATGCGCACAGGATCTTCCGCATATAATCGACATTCGATGGCATGGCGCGCTGGCTTTGCTTTCAAGAGCGTGTCGGCGAGCTTTTCTCCCCTGGCAATACGTATCTGCCACTCGACGAGATCCACGCCGAATACTTCTTCTGTCACAGGATGCTCTACCTGTAAACGCGTATTCATCTCAAGGAAATAAAATTCATTATCGTCAGTCATGATGAATTCCACCGTGCCCACTCCGGTATATTGCAACTGCTTTGCTAATGCGACGGCGGCGCTTCCCATTTGTTCGCGCAACGCATCATTCACTGCAGTGGAAGGCGATTCCTCTACCACTTTTTGGTGACGACGCTGAATACTGCACTCTCTTTCCCCCAAGTGAATCACGTGACCGTGCGTATCTGCCACCACTTGAATCTCGATATGACGTGGGTGCAAAAAATACTTTTCAAGATACATTGTGCCATCGCCAAAATAAGAGGCCACCCGCTTTTGTGCATTGTCATAATGCTG
>DAIELO010000253.1 GCA_027341705.1 Caryophanales bacterium | reverse complement strand
CCGGGAATATTCCAGTTCGCAAAGGCATTAGCAAGCATTTGCCAATGCGGATGAGCCATCAAGGCAACAGGGATAAACAGTAAATTCCCTGCAGCAATCCACAAGGAAATCCGTTCCCATGCATAATACCTAAGCACGAGTAGCACGAGCGCATCAAAAATAATCGCAACAATCGTACTCACCAAATGAGGAACGCCAAATACAGATAATCCGAGAGTAATACCGATAAACTCAGTGATCATCGTGAGTAGATTCGCAATCACCAGATCAGCCAATGAAAACCATCCCCAAAACGCTCCGTACCTACCCCAAATCATTTCCGCATGGCCGCGCTTTGTCACCGCCCCTAGCCGAACCGTCATTTCTTGAACCATATAAGCGATAAACCCAGCAATCAACAACGTCGGCAAAAAAAAGCCAATGCCATAGGCAGCCCCTGTCTGTGCATACGTAATAACGCCACCTGCATCATTATCCGCAATCATCGTGAGTACTCCAGGACCCAGAAGTACAAGTCCAAGTGTGATTTTTGCAACGATGCCGCGTTTTTCATGAAGCGCAGCCACACGCGCTTGATCTTTTTTGCGAATTTGTTGGTCAATGTCTTCATAATCTCTCAATTGATCAACTGCTAAGTTTTTTGCCATTCAATTTTTCCTCCTCAGGGCACAGTAGGAGCATACAAGCTCCAATTCTACATCGACTACTAGGACCTCCGTCCACTCCTACCACCTCCCTGAGCTCAGAACTCAATATCAAATAACCCCTAAGAAAACATCCTCAGGAGTTCAATACGCACACAAACGGACAGACATCCATTCATCGTCATCGATATCCCCCTAGTTTAGCTTTGGCACTACACGACGTAGGGTTTAGTACCCAGCCATATTAAGTAAAGCCTTAATCCGGCAATACCTGGTGACCCATTGGCGTCTTTCGACGTTTCCGGGCAATGGCTTATTTTCGTATAGACGCCTCACCTAACGAGAATCATTGCTATTCTAAATTCCACCTAATTGTAGCACTGTTACTTACGGCGGTCAAGGCACGTCTGCATTACATCAAGAAATTAATTTGGCCACTATATAAGCGACAAAAGCGGCCAATCCACCAACCAACATCATTTGCAGCGCACTTTTTGCCGGCTTAGCACCTGTAAATGTACCTTTTATCCAGCCAAAGATAAAAAGCGCCACGAGTGTGGCCAGTACCGACACCCAGAGCGCATGCGATGGCGTCGAAATAAAAAAATACGGTGACAAAGGAATCAATCCACCGACAATATAGGATATCCCAATTGTCATTGAACTATTACGAGCTCTTTTAGGATCAGGAACCTCCAATCCTAATTCATATTTCATCATAAAATTTAACCACTTCTCGTGGTCTTGGGTAATAGCGGTAACTGCCTTGTCCATGGCCTCGCCCTCAATCCCCCAAGTGCTCACGATATCTTCTACTTCTTTACGCTCACGTTCCGGAAGTTCAACAATCTCTCGCCGCTCACGCGCTTCCTCTGCACTATAATGTTCACGATCTGTTCGCGCCGCCAGATAACCGCCCAGCCCCATGGCAATGGAACCCGCAGCAATTTCCGCAAGACCAGCTGTAATTATGAGCACCGTCGTCGACACCGCACCGGACAGCCCAGCAGCTAAAGCAAATGGCACCGTCAATCCATCTGCCATTCCAATCACGATGTCGCGGATCACTTCTGATGATTCAAAATGTTGTTCAACATGTTGCACGATAACTCTCCTCCAAGGTATATAAGCTAAACATTCCATGTATAAAAGTTAGTATAAATTATATTCTGATCAATTTCTAATTTGCGTCTTGTACGTCCATGTCAGATAATGAAAACAATTCGCACGAAATAGACTGCAGCTGAGGGGCGAATGATTTTGTTTCAGTTTACATCCTGGCAAGGCGCTTGGACGTTGCTTGTGATCGTTTTTGCAGGCGGCCTACTCATGGC
>DAIELO010000252.1 GCA_027341705.1 Caryophanales bacterium | reverse complement strand
AAATTTTCGGGCCGTCCATGACCATCTTTGTCTGCTGTTGCTTGCCTGGGGTCAGCGGGTCCAAACTGCCACCACTAGGAATCAACAGGCTTTGCACGTGTTCCCCATTAGCGTGGGTTGAAGTTTCAATGATACCAACTTCGGCACCTTCGCTCCTAGAGAGCACGAGAGCACCTGCGCCGTCGGCAAACAGAATGCAGGTGGAGCGATCGGTGTAATCAGTAAAGCGGGTGAGTGTGTCCGCTCCGATCACCAGTACGTGTTGGTGCGTGCCAGCACGAATAAACTGATCAGCTGTCCGCAGGGCGGTGATAAAACCAGCACATGTGGCGTGAATATCCATGACTCCTGCGCCTGTTAATCCCAAATGGTGCTGAACGATTACTGCTACGGGTGGGAATATATAGTCTGGAGTTTCAGTGGCGACAATGATCAGCCCAATGTCATTAGGATTGATTCCGGAATCATCAATCGCACGTTGTGCTGCTTGATATGCGAGATCTGAGGTGGCTTCGCCGGGAGATGCCATGCGACGTTCGCTAATACCTGTGCGAGAGGTGATCCAAGCGTCCGAAGTGTCTACCATTTGTTCTAAGTCCGCATTCGTTAATCGATTTTCAGGAAGATGAGAGCCAATTCCGCTGATTACTGATCGATACAAGAAAACGACACCTCCAATAAGGGTAAGTACTATTTCATGATGTTATTATAATATATAACTTGGTCATAATAGTAGGTGATATTCAACAATCTCGATCTGGGGTATAATTAGATAAAAAGGAGTGTCTGAAAATGGATGAACAAGCGAAGAAAACAGCTTTGCGCGGGATCTCATATGGACTTTATGTGGTGGGTGTCAAACAAGATGACGAGGTGAACGCTTCTACGGTCAATTGGCTGACGCAAACCTCTTTTGATCCACCGCTTGTAGTTCTAGGTGCAAAAAAGGGCACGACGTCTGAAGAGTGGATAGAAGCGAGTCAAGTATTTAGTGTGAGTGTACTCGAATCTGGTCAAAAAGAGCTCGCGACGGCATTTTTCAAACCACTACATCGCGTTGGCAATAAATTTGGTGAGATTCCGTTTCAACATGGGCCTACGACTGGCTGTCCAGTATTGGATGATGCGCTTTCGTGGTTTGAATGTAAGGTGATTGACATCAATAAATCGGGAGACCACACGATCTTTATTGGTGAAGTGGTCAATGCTGGCGTTCATCGAGAAGGCAAGCCAATGACGCTATCGGAGACAGGGTTTTATTACGGGGGCTAATTGAGTGATGAACAAATGACGGATTTAAGTCAGGAGGATGTTCAACATCCTCGATGGCAAGATAAAGTTTTGCAATGGGTGCGTCTGCTGCAATCTGCGGATACGCTGGTGGAAATTGAACAGCAGTTGATTACCATTTTGCCGTGGCGTGTAGCCGCTGTGTATAAGATTGACGAGGCTCATAATCGAATTAGGGCGAATGCCATCAAAGGCTACGAACAGTTGGGGATACGCGAAGCGGAGTTCGAACTTTTACCAGCCAATAATTTAATTTCGTATGTCTTTTTAAGAAAAGAAACGGTCAGCGTACTTCAGAAGCAAGATTTACAAAATTACCACATTAGCGAATTTGGGCACAGGGTTTGGCGGGAATTAAAGTTAGAGAAGGCAGCTGCGATTCCTCTCATCCATAGCGGACAGACGGTAGGTGCCATTTTTATTGCTGGCAGCGATCAGGAAGATTTTTCGCAGAACGCGTTGGAAGCGCTGGAACTGATTGCGCCGATGTTAGCTTTTCTTATTATTAAACAGGGCATCTTGGAGGTGCTAGAAGCAGAAAATCGGGCATTTCGATGGATTCAAGAAATGTCGCAGGTTCTGCTTTTTGTGCAGGATGAAGCGGAGTTATGGCGACAATTTCGCGATATGCTAATGCAAATCGGCAATATTAATGGTGGTGTATATGCGCTTCATTATAATGACAAATGGGTGGTGGAGGATGTTTTTGGTACCCTGTCTGGCTATCAGGAACAGCTTACGCTTGATTTTCCTAGCTGGTTAGACAAACGCAC
>DAIELO010000251.1 GCA_027341705.1 Caryophanales bacterium | reverse complement strand
CAGTTGGAAGCCTTCATCCGCTACAAGGCGTTAGCAGAAGGTATCCCTGTGCTATCCGTGTCCGCTAAGTACACGAGCCAACGGTGTCCAAAGTGCGGACACACAGCAAAAGCAAATCGGGATAAGAAACAGCATCGCTTCGAGTGTAGAAAGTGCCAATACAAGTTAAACGATGACTTGATTGGCGCAAGAAATATACGTGACCGTGGCGTAGAGAAGCGCCACCAGATCGAGGTAGCAGGAGCATGACTCCTCCTATCAGGCTGACCGTCAGCCAGCCTATTGTCGCGACTGTGTGTAATGCAAGTTACCGTAAAGTGGGAGGCGAAAGCCGTTTTTACCACTAGGTCAGTGGCAAGCTCTCGCTTCTAAGCGAAGCGTATGCGGGAGTAGTTGACTGAGAAGTTGGAGGACGTTGGCAATGTCTGCTGGTTTTTGTTCATAATACGATTCTAATAACCAACAACATTCAGCGATGACGAGGGGAGAAATTCGTAAAATGTATTCACGGTGATTCACTTTTTTCATGAATTCTCGTACCTCGATGGCGAGATCGGGTGGCTCTCCCGTCACCATTCGAAGTATCACATTAGTATCCACCCAGAGTTTTTGACTCAATTAGTCAACCTCCTCATCTCGGAGTTCTTCATTGGCTTTATTCTGATAGACCTCTTTCCCTGTCTATTCGCTAGATCGTTATCCTCATTATACACGTTGTCTTACCTTCTCTCTAGATAAGATTGTATAAATGTGCTGCTACATGTATATGTAAGAAGGAATTAAAATATTCCCCGTGTCCATAGGCACTGATGACACCAGAACTCACAATGCCAAACACTCCAAATCCCATGATGATCACCGCAGATACACGACCAATCCACTGAAGTGTCGCGCTGTGAAGCTTGTCTTTTAACCAACTTGCCGAACTGCTCAGTATCCACCACCAAGTAGCACTACCGACAAAAACGCCAATCACAGTAAAAGTGGCATTGGCATATTCGTGTGTGGAATTTCCTACGCCTAGTGCGGCGAACACGGCCAAAAAGGATAGAATCGTCATCGGATTGGTCATTGTCAGCAAAAAAGTGGACAAGTAGTGCCACCCGATGCCACGTGCTGGGTTTGAAGTACGTGCCACCGATGCAACGGGTTTTGCAAAGAGTCCCTTTAGTCCAAGTAAAAGCAAAAACACACCGCCCAACAAATGTATCCCCATTCGCTGATCAATTAGGAAGTGGGACACAATAGTTAGCCCGAACCCTGCAATACTTCCGTAAATCGAATCTGCTGTAGCAGCACCAAGACCGCTGACAAAGCCAGACACACGTCCATGAATGAGCGTCCTTTGGATGCAAAGCAGACCGATCGGACCAACGGGAGCAGCAATGGAAAAGCCGATAATAAGACCTTTTATAAAAAAATCCACATCATATCGCCTCTATTCTATTTTCTGTGTGGGGGATTGCTATGATATTCTGTGAAAATGGGCAGAATGGGGGATTCTTTGAGTGTGCTTAAGACGATGGTGGTGCGCGTTTTTGTGACACCTGGAATACTTTTTAATTGATCACTGATCACCCGCTCCAAATCTCGTGTTCCTCTGCATCGTACTTTTAGCAAGTAGTCATCGTCACCGGCCACGTGATGACACTCTTGCACTTCTTCCATCTCCATAATTCGCTCAAAAAAAATAGGACGATGGTCTGGATGGTCCAACGTGATCGCAACAAAAGCGGTTAACCCGCAACCTACTGCTTCGGGATCAACGAGCGCAGTGAATCCCTTGATCACACGTTGTTCCTCCAGACGACGCACTCGTTCTGCCGTGGCAGGATTGGATAAGCCAAGACAACTTCCGAGTTCTGCCCACGTCATGCGTCCATTTGTCATTAATTCAGATATCGCCTTAAAATCAATTGCATCCAATGCGATACACCTTCGTTTCTAATGTATTTAACGGTATAGTACTTATATTTTTAATTCAAAGCAATCACAAAATTATTTTATATCATTTCTCCAATCACCCCATCAAACTGATGTAGGAGGAAATTGCATTCAAGGAT
>DAIELO010000250.1 GCA_027341705.1 Caryophanales bacterium | reverse complement strand
TGCTTCCCTCTCTTTCGGCCTTGTACTGCTTGTTCAACCATATGGCCAGAAAGAAAAGAATAGAACAAAAGACGACCTACTCTTCGAGGTCGTCTCCCTCATCAAATGCTGTGTCAGTCATTCCAACGATGCGTTCTTCACCTAACACTTGATAAAGTTCAGCCGCATGTTCTTTTCGCACCTGTTCTACAATCTTTTCTACCTTCACGTTCATGATGCGAGAACCATAACGGATTTTTAGTAGATTGCCTATCTGAATCTCTGTGCCTGCTTTGGCGGGTCGTCCATTCACTTCCACCCGTCCACTGTCACAAAGTTCTTTTGCCAATGTGCGGCGCTTGACAAGCCGAGATACTTTTAGATACTTGTCCAATCGCATTACTTTGTGGCTTCTTTGAGCTTATTCCCTGGCTTAAATGCTGGCACAGATGATTCCGGAATAGAAATCACTTCACCAGTTTGCGGATTGCGACCACTGCGCGCTTTGCGCGTGCGAGTTTCAAAAGTACCAAAACCGATCAGTTGCACTTTATCCCCTTCTGACAGTGCTTCAGAAATGGAATCCAAAAATGCATTGACGGCTGCTTCTACGTCCTTTTTCTTTAAGCCGCTTTTTTCGGCCACTTTGTTAATTAGATCAACTTTATTCATAAAAACGATTAGCCCCTTTCCAAGGCAATAATTTTCACTGCTCACTATTCGTCTTGAACCCAACAATCTCCTGCTGCGAGTTGGCTTTTTCTTTCGCATTTTGCCAAAATTCATCGAGAATTGCAAGTTCAACCTTTGAAATATCTAAATTTCGGTTTACTAGCGCTTGTTCAATAGCTAAAAACCGCTGTCGAAACTTCTGATTGGTGTAAGCCAGCGCCTGCTCTGGATCAATCCCAAAATGACGACCTAAGTTCACCACCGAAAACAGTATGTCTCCAAATTCTTCGATTTGCTCCTTAGCAGTGTTGGCCTCTTTGAATTCGCACAACTCTTCATCAATTTTAGCAAAAACAGGCGCTATCTCTGGCCAATCAAAGCCCACTTTGGCTGCCTTTTTCTGCAATTCATTACTCTCTTTGAGCGGTGATTGACCTTTTTTGACCACATCAAGTAGTGAATGGGCCATTTGTGCTTTTTCTGTTTTTTTAATTTCACTCCAGTTTTTCACCACATCTTCCGCCGTCACCACAGATGCCTCTCCAAACACGTGCGGGTGCCTACGTATCAATTTGGCGCATAACACATGGATAACATCCCTAATCTGAAAATCGCCTTCATCACGGCCAATCTGGCTATGTAGCAATACTTGCAGTAGCACGTCACCTAGTTCTTCAACGAGTTCATCGACACTGCCCTCATCGATAGCTTGTGCCACTTCGTATGCCTCTTCAATCACATATGGTCGCAACGACGTATGTGTCTGCTCCCGATCCCAGGGGCAGCCATCAGGACTTCTTAGTTTCGCAACAATTTCCACTAATTCTGACCATTCACCGAAAATACTATCTCCGTGCAATGGCGGGATATACAACGTAGTGAGGTGATCAATCCCCGGTGTTCGATCCAGTTCATACAGCGGTACTTTCTGAATGCTCTCCAACCCGTCAATACCCACTGCACTGGCGATGGTGACTTCCCACTCATCCCCATACACTTCTGAAAGCAACACTTTTGTGTCACTAGCGACAGCCTGATTGTAAAGTTGCATGATGATCGTGTGCGCTTTTGGCAACAGCATATCGCCCCGAAGTGCAGTGGCATCCAGCAACAAAAGTCCCTCAACAGGGTCTACACCTAAACGAAGCAACAAATCATCAACAAAGCTTTGCCCTGCACCAAAATGAACTGCCACTTCCCCTGATTTAGCAGCCTCCCTTAAAAGCTGAACACTGCGTTCCGCCACACCTGGATGCCCAGGTACCAAATACACCACCTCTTGCAGGCGATCCGCTTCACGGATAAGAAACTCTACGATGCGTTCATAAAGTGAGGAAAAATTATCTGCCTGTTCATAAAAATGATCCAGCGATTGAAACGGCATCTTGCGCTGTAACAACAAATCCACGCTAGGATGGCGCG
>DAIELO010000024.1 GCA_027341705.1 Caryophanales bacterium | reverse complement strand
GCAGCGCCTCCGTCAGGCGATTGCCTTGAGACATGTGAAAAATTCCATATACAATCCAATTCGCTAAAAAATCCATAGTAATTCCCCGACTTCCTTTTCGTTAAGCGGTCAAAATCTTTTCTACTTCCGCTTTGGACGGTACTCTGCCTGCCACCATCACTTTTTCATCCAGCACAAGACCTGGTGTCGACATAATGCCGTAAGCCAGAATATCTGGAATTGCGGTGACTTTTTGCACGTCTATGTTCAATCCTTGTTCTTGTTTCACCGCCAACACCAATTTTTCCAATTTTACGCAGTTGGCACAGCCTGTACCCAAAATTTTCACAACTTTCATCGATAAACATTCTCCCTAGCGGTAAAATTGTAAGACAGTCTCATACACGTGCAACCCTTGATTCGTAATCTGATACTCGATCCACGTCCCCTTTCGATCACTCGTTACGAGTTGATGTTCTTTTAGTTGTTTCAGATGATGGGAAATAGTTGGCTGCCCCAGATCAAACATGGCCTGCAATTCACAAACACACTTTTTCTCACGATTTTCCGCCAAAAACAGCAATATACGCAGACGCGTCGGATCAGCTAATACTTTAAGTACCGAAGCAATTTCTGCAGCCTTATCCACATCTGCAGAATGCGCTTGGAAATCCAGACTAAATTCAGTCATGCACGCCAACCTCCTCACGATCTTCGTTTAAGATATACTATATTTCGATAAATATCAATATATAAATCGATGATTATTGATATTTATTTCGAAATCTATCAATGTAATAAGTATAAAAACCCTATAATAGGTGTTGCATCGGCAGGGTGTGCCTCGGAAGCGATACTGACCTTTTCCCTGAGCCCTCTTCATCATGATTTTACAGCAAACTTTCAGTTCCTTCCGCTAACTTTCAAATAAGCCTCAGATTTTATGTGACCCAGGACACAAGAATCAGGGAAAGTTCGAGTGAACATGAAGGAGAAAGTAAATTGAGAAGGATTCATTATATCAAAATCGCCTTAGATCTACTGATGGCTTTATTGTTTGTGTTGTTTTTTAATACACATGTTTTGGGCGGACAGCCATTCCACGAAATTGCCGGACTTGTCTTTGCCGTCATGTACCTCACCCATATCCTATTAAGCGCACCTTGGGTATTCAGAATCACCCGCCGGTTATTTGACAGGAAGTTGCGATGGAGAACCAGAGGCACGTATGTACTGAATTTGCTGTTACTTATTTCCATGACCTTTGTCATCATCAGCGGTGTGCTCATATCCCGCGTGGTGTTTCCAACTATCCATGTTGCCGATCAGGAATGGTTTCGTCTCACCCATATTTCCGTCTCCTATTTCGTTTTAATGATCGTGGGAATTCATGTGGGTCTACACTGGCAGTGGATTCTAAATGTGTGGAACAAGATCTGGCACTATCGCCCCCGTAAGTCATGGATCCGTTATGGAGCCCGGGCGCTGACCCTCCTGATCCTACTATTTGGCCTCTTCCAAATGAATCAATCAGGTTTTGTGGATCAACTTTCGGGTGTCACGTCCGTATTTGGCATCCACACACAAAGCATGCACGGATACGATGGCAGGCCATTTGACGGGGCAGCGCATGGCGATGGATTCCCGTCCCACCATCAAGATTTCTTTCAATTCCGGCACCATTCGCAAGGGGACCCCAATAATTTTCAATTTTCCGGAGACGGGTTTCGATTCGACGGCAGGCAAGCAAATGCTCTCAAAGTCATCTCCACGTACATGGGGATGATGGCTGTATTTGTGATCATCGTGTATTATCTGAACAAAGTGATCAGAAGAACAAAGAAAAAAACGATATCCCGCCAAGTGGTGTGATTATGTCGTAGCATTTTTACAACATCTAAAGGAACTCCTTGTAGGGAGTTCCTTTAGGACACTAAGAACCATTACGCAGTCATATGACTGCGGAGCCTAATGTACTAATCATTGTATTCAAATACTTAACAGATATACCTTGTAATAACAACAAAAACAGCCGACATTAAATCGACTGTCTTTGGAAAGTAATCTTATGACGTAACTCACTGTTACGGAACCTAATGTATTTTTATTATAACTCGAACGTCTTACTTGTCAAATCAATAGGTTATCGATCTATGTGTACATTCGTTTGATTTCGGCATCGATCTTTGTTAGATCGGTAAGTTCAACTGTCGCAATTTTCCCTTTACGTCTCATAGGAGAATCAATACGGTTTTTGCTAATCACTCGCAATTGTTCTACCATAGCCGTGTTATCATATCCGTCCAAATCTATGTGATACCAATAACACCTTGGTTGTTTCCTTCATTATATTGACCTCACGCCTTTCAAGGTAATTACAGCTTTAACTATATTAACATAGTTGATTATGGGTATGATGCATAAGCAAAGTCGCTGTTAGGTGCCTTTCCCGTGGATAAGCATGATGTCCTCTTTCAAGTTGATGCTGGCAAGCGAATGCCGATGCACTATGAAATGCGAATACCGGTTTCAAGCAGCAAGAGCATCACCGTATAGTCCCGTAAACAATCGGCGATCGGGTTGTCGGAAAAAGCGTTGAACCCTGTTTGATAATCCTGCTAAAAGAGTAAAATAGAATTCAGAATACTAAAATAACCATGTCACTCACTAGGTAGGTAAACAAATGCAAAATCTATTCGATATCGTCAAACCTAACTTATTTTCAATCCTGTCAGCACCCAATCGAGTGATTTATTTTCACGCGCTGATGGTTTTGCGGGAGTGCTATCAAAGGGAACTCAATTTTTCCCGATCCGATTTGGTCACCTATCTGATCAGTCAGATGGAACGAGACTTGTATGGGTTGACAGACGAAGAATTGATCGACACTGCAAACGAGATAAACGATCAGAATGATGTTCCCATACAACACGAACGTAGCACATCTCCAATTCGAACGGATATCCCGTTTGGCGACCAGATGGACCTCTATGAGTCTCTTCAGTCTAGTTCATTTGACGAGAGCAATTTCAATACGTTGTCTGGCCGGGCACATGCGCTCATCCGCCGCTTCATCGAGACAGGCTGGTTACAATCACTGACGGATGGAAGCGGGCTCGACGAAACGTTGATTGTCCCTCAGTATGCAAGCATTCTATTGGATGCGTTTTATAACATTGTAGAGCCGACCCAACAGCGCTATAACGCATTTGTATATAATGTCTACTCCAACCTGCGCACGGCAAATGACGACCGGGACGAATTCATGTACCAAGGGTTGCAGTCAGCTTATGAGAACACCGTATTGCTACGCGAAAACCTACAAGCGCTATTGCATAATATTCATTCCTTCTACCAGAACCTTCATCTGCGGGAGGAGATTCACGATCTGCTCTCGGAACACTTTGACAGCTATCAATTGTCTGTCGCGATTGCCGCATATCACCCGCTCAAAACGATTGATAGCGTCTATCGATTTCGCCCGCGCATCTTGGAAATTCTGCGCTCCTGGCTAGTGACGCCGAGCCTTCTTGAACTCATGGCTGGATCCTATCGAGGGCAACGCGGTGAAATTGATGAGGGGGGCGTGAGAAGCGATATCGTGCAGCGCATTGTGTTCATCTCCGATACATTTGAATCTCTGGACGACCTGCTAAAAGAGATCGACAAACGAAACGCGAATTACAACCGTGCGTCGGTGGAACGCCTGCAATATCTGCTCAGATCAGACAGGGACATCAAAGGGAAACTAATCCAACTATTGCGGGCGCTACCAAAACTGCAGAGTGATGCGGACTCGCCACTTCTGGAAGCAATGCGGACGTTGCCCATTTACCAAGTTCGCTATCTGGATCCAAATGCGCTCTATACTGAGCCTACCCAACGCAAGCGGGGAAAACCGCAACCTGTGCAGCAACCAAAAACGGAGGATGACGTCATATTTCGCGCAGAAGCAAAGGAACTGATTGAACGCATGAACGCTTTGTATTCACAACAGCGGATCGCAGAGTATATCCGCAGCCAAATGGACAGTGCTGGCAAATTGACATCCGGTGACATGCGTTTATTGGAGTTTGATGATTTTTTGCGCGTGATCATGGCTGTCATCCGTTCTGACGAACCGGAAATGCCTTACGACATTGAATGGGATGAGAAGCACGAAACCATCACCGTTAACGGATACCGCATCCCTATCATGACCTTTGTTCAGAGAGGGGTCTGCTAATGGATTGGCATGAACTGTATTCGCAACTGACAGAAAAGGATAAGGAAGAGTTTTCACGTTTGGTGAGCCAGCTTTTTGAACAAACATTTCTAGTCCGCGATGTTTGGGAGCCAAAGGAGCACCGAGTAGTCGGAAATCGCGATTACCGGTTTGCAGAGCGCCATTTGCAACTTCTCAAGAAGTACCTGACGGTAAGCGGTTTTGAGATCCAATCCGATGGTCGCCACGGCGTCATCGCCATTTACAACAAGTACGAAAGAAACAAAATAAAAGTGGATAAACCCACAACTTACCTATTATACGCCCTGCGCCTCGTTTATGAGGAGCAGATGGAAACGGCCTCAATGCGCCGTGAGATCGTTGTCCCCCTCCGTGAAATTGTCGGCAAACTGAATACGATAGGTTTGTTGGAAAAGCGGTTAACGAATGACCAGTTGCAATCCGCTTTCAACCGTTTGCGCAAATGGTCGATTGTTGCGAGAGTCCAGGGGACTACCCTGGATGCGGAAAGCCGCTGGATGATCTATCCTACGATCACACTGGCCGTGTCTGACGAACGGATCAACAATCTATTTTCCCGATTTGCTGAAGGAGAATTTACAGAAGGTTTTTTTGAGGATCGGGAAAATAGGGATGAGAGTGCTACGGATGAGGATGACGAGGATAGCTTTCAAAATGAAGAGTTGGAAGAGGAGGAGATCTTATGAAACTATTGCGTCGCTTACTGCTCGTGAAATGGCACTATATCGAGCATGAACTTATCGAGTTCTCCCCCGTCACTTTCCTTACCGGCAAAAATGCAGCAGGTAAGTCGACCATCCTGGACGCATTACAACTCGTCCTTCTTGGTGACACAACTGGGCACTTCTTTAATAAGGCGGCCAACGACAATTCAAAGCGCACATTGAAGGGCTATTTGCGCGGGGAGATCGGCGAGCAGGAGGGTGTAGGAGTCATTAACCTGCGGGATGGTCAGTTCACTTCCTATATTGTGCTGGAATTTACAGACGAGCATGGAAAAAAACCGTTCTGTTTCGGTATCGTATTCGATAGCATACCGGATGGCAAACAAGATGGACGGTTTTTTTCACTCATGGAGGAACTCCCCGACTTTCACTTTATCCATGATGGGATTCCTCTGGATATTAAAGCGCTAAGTGCTTGGGGACAAAAGCGGAATCACGGTTTCGAAATGTTCGTCACCAACAAACGCTATCAAGAGGTCTTCCGGTCACGCATGGGGACTTTAAAAGAGAAGTATTTCCAATTATTTCGTAAAGCAGTCCCTTTTTCCCCCATCATGGACATTTCCGGTTTCATTTCAGAATTCGTGTGCGATGTTAGTGTGCATCTGGACATTGACGATATGCGTGAAAACATCAGGCATTACCGCCGAATGGAAGAGGAATTGCACGTCGTCGAAGCGCGTGTGCAGGCGCTTAGCGAGATGGATGCGACATATCAAGGCATGGAGGCTGCCACAGCTAATGTCAAGCTTTACGATTATCTGTTTGACCGGGCGAACTTGACTGCACAGAATCAGCGCATCGACGAGTTGCATGCGCAACTTGCGCGCGCTGAACAGGATGCGCTCCAGCTTGATGAAAAGCTTCGCGTAACAACAGACCAGCGCAAAACAGTGCAGGATTTGCGCGACGAGCTACTCACGGAACGAGCAAACTCTACGGAATACCAACGGCAACAGTGGTTAGAAAAGGACAAGTCACTCCTAGATGCTGAATTTGCACAAATCCGTAGAGACGGTGAGCGACAGGACAAGTTTCTTGTTGATCACGGGGAACGCTGGCGAGCGGTCGCACGCAAACTTGTAGAAACAGATGAATGGATGCCGGAGGAGCCATTCACTGCCTCCGCAACCATCCAGTCAAAAGACCCGGCACGACCAGAAGCCCAACTATTGCGCCTAGCACCACTCTGCCACGACGCATCGCAGAGGGTGAAGGATGCTTTATCCAACTGGCCAAGACCAGCCGAGTGGAAGGCTTATCAACTACTGAGTCCTGACATCCCGTCGGCAGCAGATCCTGAAATACTGCGTGAGGCTGCTGAACGTTTACGAAATGCGTCTAATTTGTTACGTGACAGTCAGCACTTATTGCGTAACACGACGGAGGAATGGACACAAGAATCAGAAGATTTGCAACACGCCATTGCCCAATTGCGTCGCGGAATTAAACAGTACGATGCCAAAGTATTGGGACTCAAAAACGTTTTGGAAACAGGCCTGTCTGAAGGCGGCCGCACGGTGGAAGTGCACATCTTCGCCGACCTGCTCGACATTCAGAATCGAGAATGGCAAAAGGCGATTGAAGGCTACCTGCACACGCAGCGTTTTTACCTGATTGTGCCGCCAGAAAGGTTCGATGAGGCGCTGCGACTTTACGATGCAGCTAAGCATGACCACAAACTATTTGATGTGGGTCTTGTGGACATCGCCAAAGTGATGGCAGAGGAACCTGTACGGCTGCCCGGATCGCTCGCGGAAGAGATCAAAACGGATAACTCTTACGCGCAGGCCTATGCGGATTATCTGCTCGGGCGTGTGATGAAGTGCGACAGTGTCGATGAACTACGGAAACACCGTACAGGCATCACCCGCAATGGTATGCTCTATCAAAACTTCGTCGCCAGGCAGATCAATCCCGTCCGCTGGGACACATTATACATCGGCAAACATGCGATCACCCAGCAGTTGGAAAAGACAACCAATCGGTTTACTACTGTGCAAAAATTTCTGGACAGTTTCAGACCGAGACTGGTCATATTGGCTGAATTGGCCGCTGTGGCCAGTCCGTCGCAATCTGAGTGGGAGGCTGCTGTGGACTTCCTCAAATCGGTTGAAACACTGCCCGAATTGCACCGTAAATACCAAGCGGTGATCAATGAACTCGGGCGGTTGGATCTCACTCGCATACAACAAATCGACGATGAAATCCGCGCATGTGATTTGAAATTGCAGGAAAAGGACAAACAGATCCAGGAGTTGAATACTGAGCAAGGCAAGCTCACCAAAGCACAAGAGCAACTATTACAGGTAGCAATTCCCGTTGCAGAAGATGCAGTGAGAGATCAGCAACTGATTATTTCTTCGCGATATGATCCGTTATATGCTGCGGATATGAACCCGCACTATGAACAGGAGTTGAAACGGCTCGGTAGCCCGGAGAACATTCTGATCAGCTTCCGTCGACAGCAAACGACTGAAAAAAAGCACGTAGAAGAAGCGCAAATTCAACTTTTGCGTCAACGAGAAGTCTACAATCGTGAATTTGGTGCCGGTTTCGATATTCAACGGCCAGATAACGAGGTATACGCGGAGGAGTTAAAAACGCTGCAGAAAACCCGGTTAACCGAGTACGCCGACCAGATTCGTGAGGCCAGGGAACGAGCCCAGATCCAATTTCAAGAGGACTTCATCAATCGGTTGCGTAGCAATATTGACACCGTGGATCAACAGATTAAGGAACTCAACCACGCGCTACGTGAGGTGTCGTTTGGCGGACGCGAACGATATCAATTTAAGGTGGCAACAAAGCCTCAGTACGAGCCGTTTTACAGGATGATTATGGACGACCTGTTGCTAGAGGGTCGAAGCCTTTTTTCACAAGCATTCCTCGACAAACACGGGGCGGTCATCGAAGAACTGTTTCGCCATATTGTCGACGTCGACGAGCGGGATCCCGCCGTGCAAACCGAGTTGGAACGTAACTTACAGAAATTCACGGATTATCGAACCTATTTGGACTTTGATCTTATCGTACGCGATGAAGAAGGCCGCGAATCACGCCTCTCAAAGGTAATTGCCAAAAAATCAGGTGGCGAGACCCAAACGCCCTTTTATATTGCGGTACTCGCATCCTTTGTCCAGACCTACCGAGTCAACCAACCCGGATTCAACAATACACTGCGTCTGATCATGTTTGATGAAGCGTACAGCAAGATGGATCATCAACGCATCCGTGACAGCATCCAATTGGTTCGCGACCTGAAACTACAAGTCATTCTGTCGGCACCCACGGAAAAAATCGCAGACATCGTTCCGCTCGTGGACCGAACCCTCGTGGTTCAGCGCATCAAATCACAAACGCGCGTCGAACTGTTCGAACCTGAAACGAAAGAGATGAGATAAATGGATGGCGAATCCTTGGCGCAGCAAATCCTTACACAGTTGATGGATAAATATGAGAATAGTGTGTCGTTCCGAAGCGGAAAACCTTCCATGCAGAGGGTTCAATTAAGCCTGACGGACGCTGTGATGCAGGGCTACAAAAGTGGCGAGATGGATCCCGAGATGCGCCAAGCCCTGCATGTTGAATTAATTCATTTGGCCGACAAGGGATTGATCGAACTTCGTTGGGTCAAATTTGAAAAAGGCAATATCTTAGATAAAGTGTATCTCCAGTGGGACTGCATCGATCAAGTTTACTCGTATCTACAGCGAATTTCACTCCTGGAAGAATTGAATGATTTCACTGTGGAAATGGAGAACTGGCTGCGCGCGGTTACAGACAATGAAGTACCCGAAACGTGGCAGTGGCTACATACCTGGGCTACGGAATTAGCTACTGTAGTGCATTTGCGGGGTAAAATTCCGTCTAGCTTGATCCCTGACGAGCCGAAAATGCGGCAGTTGTTATTAAACTCATTGATAGGTTTAGTGCAAAAAGATCAGGAAATCTTGCCGATGCGCCTATTTTCCAAGCGGTATCTCGGACATAGCAAATTATTTGAGAGGCAAGTACAGCCTTACCTAGTAAGACTTCTCCGCAAGTACTCTTGGCGTTTCGATGAAATTTTTGATCCGGATGCCATCAACGACGACTCCGTGCTGCTACGCGAGGTCGGGATCGAAACTGCTCATGAGGATATCGCATTTTGCGGACCCATTCGTTTTCAGTACGACCACCAAAACTCGATCGTCGATACCAACATTTTTCCATACGGGTTAGCTATTGACTCAGCGGATGTAGGACAGATCCAAATTCTGAACCTTCCGGTATCACGCATTCTTACGATTGAAAATAAAGCGAATTATCGTTTCTATGTGCGTAATGAACGTCGGCAGGACGAACTTGTGATCTATTTAGGCGGCTTTGCCAGTCCCGGTCAACGAAGATTTATCCGCCTCTTGCGTTCATATGCTGAACACAATAGTTCGGTGCCACCCACATTTCAACATTGGGGAGACCTTGATTACGGCGGCATTCTCATCCTCCAGCATCTTCAGAACACCTGTTGGCCTGAGGTTCAGCCGTGGCGAATGAACCCGGAACTTTTGGATAAATTCGCAGATCTGGTTGAACCGTTTGAATCTATATATCGTGATAAATTAAAGAGGTTGCTTGAAAATGAAAAATATCGTTGGGCTCACCCGCTTTTGGAAAAGATTTTGGAAATAGGCGGTACGTTGGAACAAGAAGCGATTTTGCTATAACGATGGTGAAAGCTACAATCAAATTTCAACACCAAAACGTCAAATAACATTGATTCAATTGTGGTAATCTTGAATTTGTGGTAAGTATGGTATCGATAATTTGAATTGCAGTATCGAGGAGCCTAGACATGATAAGTATATTAAACTCTTTTACCATTAAAAATTATCGCTGGCTTTGGTTCATTACTACACTTGTCAATACGGGTTCATGGACGTTTACGCTCGTGGTAACTTGGCAGGCTTATGCGCTGACCCACTCCTCCACATGGTCGGGAGCCATGATGTTTGCAACACTCATTCCCAACATCATCGGCGCTCCGATCGCGGGTGTGCTTTCGGACATCATGGACAGACGGCGACTGATGGTGTGGACTGCGCTCGTACAAGTGACGGTAACGGGAATTCTTGCAATCTTAACCCCCTTGCATGCTCTCACCCCTGTTGGGCTGCTTGGATTGGCGCTGATCTTTGGGTTTGCGACCAGTGGCATGAACGTCATGCTAAGTTCACTGGTACCTGTGGTGGT
>DAIELO010000249.1 GCA_027341705.1 Caryophanales bacterium | reverse complement strand
CAGACGTCTGATCGATAATGTCAGCAATTGATTTGCGCAATATGACAATATTGACGCGCCGGTTTACTTGCCGGTTGATCGACGATGTATTCGGTACAACAGGGTGGTATTGTCCAAACCCTTCCGCTGATAATCGACTGGGTAGCAAATGATTCGTAATCAGAAAATGCACAACATTGACAGCACGCCCTGTTGATAATTCCCAGTTAGAGGGAAATTGAGACGTGTCAATTGGCACATTATCTGTATATCCTTCCACAACAATTGGATTCGTCACGCTTTGCAAAAAGGGAACCAAACCGAGCAAAATCTGCTGTGCTCCAGGCAACAGCGTGTCCTGTCCTGTTTGAAAGAGCACCACATCGCGCAATGTGATTTGAATCCCTCTTGTCTGATTATAAAGAGACACTGAGTTGGAGAGCCCATTTTGATTCACATAATTCTGCAATCGTTTATATAAATTGTTAAATCGTATGTTTTCATTCATCAATGCCTGAATTTGCTTTTGTTCTGTTTTGGTTATTTTCGGCGTAGGCGTCGGAGAATAGCCTGTTGAATGATCCCCTGTTGTCGGATTAGCTGCCGTGGTTAAGCCACTAGACGCCAGCGATTGGATCGGTATCTTGTTATTTGGATCAAGCGCAGCATTTAATGATTGCGTTAACGTCATAAATTTTTGTGCATTAACACTAGACATTGCATACATTATGACGAAAAATATCATCAATAGCGTAATTAAATCTGAATAAGTCAGTAACCACCGCTCGTTATTTTCTTTCTCTGGGGCTTTCTTATGACGATTATGCATTGGCGGCCTCCGCTTGCGAGCCACCGCCCGCTTCTTCTGTCGCCTGCTCAACTTTGCGTTCGCGATCTCCAGGTGCTAAAAAGACTTTTAGTTTTTGCGAGAGGATATTTGGATTTTCTCCAGCTTGTATCGATAGAACTCCTTCTAACACAATTTCTTTAATCAACATTTCAGATTTCGATTGGGATTTGAGCTTATTGCCAATCGGCAGCCAGACTAAATTGGCTGTGGACACACCATAAAGTGTGGCAACAAAGGCCGTTGCGATCAAAGGGCCTAACGTAGCAACATTAGACAAATTACTAAGCACGTGTACTAATCCCATCACGGTTCCGATAATGCCCATCGTAGGCGCATAACCACCAGCGGCCTCGAACATCGCTACCCCTGATTCATGTCGACTTTGAATAAAGGCGAGTTCAGTTTCCATGATACTGCGAACCAAATCAGGATCGACGCCGTCAACGACCAAACGCACCCCATTCTTAAAAAACTCATCCGTATACCCTTCGATTTTATCTTCAAGCGCAAGAATTCCTTCCCGTCTTGCTACTGTCGCCAGATCCACTAGTTGATTGATGATCAACAGTGGATCCTCGTCTATCTTTTGAAAAACTTTTCGAAATAAAGAAGGCATAACCCTTAATTGTTTCCCCGGAAAGGAGATAAACAAAGCGCCAATTGTTCCTCCAAAAACAATAATCGCCGCAGACAATCCAAGGAGGGCCAAAGGCGACCCGCCTTCCATTACATATGCCCCTAGCAATCCTCCAAAGCCCAATACCAGACCTATCACTGTAGTTAAATCCATATATACGTCCCCTCAATTTATATATATACCATGTCATCACAACGATTGATTTTCACTCGAGGCCATTACTGAACTTCGGTAGCGGCTTTGCATTTTATTGGGATCTTTTGCCCACCAGCGCCAAATCCAAATCCACTGACCCATGCCATAGACTTCACGATACTGATGCAAGTAAGCATCGGGAACGACCACTACGCCAAGCTGACTTGGCCCATCAGCAAAGATTGGCGTACCAATAAATCTAGATTCGCCACGCGCGTCTACAACTTCCAGCTTAACATAAGCAGGATTTTGGTCAATGGCAAAGTGTATATCATATGGGCTGTTCACAAGAATATTGCCGATTTTCAAAATAATTTCACCAGCCTGTAACCCCAATTGCGCGGCCGGACTACGGGCAATTGAAGCAAGCACGCGCACCCCACGCGCCGGTTGCACATAAATTGGCAAGCTGTCATTC
>DAIELO010000248.1 GCA_027341705.1 Caryophanales bacterium | reverse complement strand
GTTTTTTCAAAGAGGAGACAGAGATAGAATTCGCTGTCATGTCGGCTCGACGTCAAATTGACTATTTGCTCGGCCAATCCATTGAAATCAAAGACATCGACGCAGGTTTAGTCGATTTTCTAACGACGATCAATGGTGAAGAAGCTTATTTGTGCTGGCGCGCAGATGAACCGGAAATAAAATATTGGCACGGCATCGCCGATGGATTCAAAGGCCGCAAACCGCTTGATGAGTTATGAGAAATTGAAATAAGGATTATGCATTCTTTCTTCGCCGATGGTCGACTCTTCTTCGTGTCCCGGATAGATCACCACTTCATCAGGTAATGGCCATAATTTCTCCCTTAATGACTGAAGTAATTGTATGGCATTTCCGCCTGGCAAGTCTGTTCTCCCAATCGTTCCAGCAAATATAGTATCCCCTGCGAAAAGAACACCTGCCTGTGCTTCATACAGGCAAATACCGCCAGGGCTATGTCCTGGCGTAGCGATCACGCGGAATTGATAGCGTCCAACGTCCAACGTATCATGTTCGCGCAAATACTGATCAGGAGGATTACTAACGACCGATTGGTTAAAAAGCATTTGTGTGATATTTGGCAATTGCGTCAGGGTATCGAGCTCTAGTTCATTGATCAGTAATGGAACTGCAAACTGCTTCCTTAGGCGCTCATTGCCAAGCACATGATCGTAATGAGCATGAGTGTTGATAATATATTTCACTGTCAACCCTTGTTCCATCACATAATCAATCACCTCGTGCATTTCTTCATCGCCAGGATCAAGAATAAACACTTCTCCATGCGGCTCACCCACAACGTACGTATTTGTATATAGTTCATTTAAAACAAAGGACTGAATCAACATTTTTTATCCCCCATGCTGTTGTTTACAAGTGCTGCGTATCTAGCCAGAGTGTGACTGGTCCATCATTTGCCAGTTCAACATCCATCATGGCGCCAAACTGCCCTGTTCGAACAATCAAGCCACTTTCCCGCAGGAACTGATTAAACTCTTCATAAAGCGCGCTAGCAAAATCAGGTTTGGCAGCCGCCATATAATTTGGTCGCCTACCTTTGCGAGTATCCCCGTACAATGTAAACTGCGAAACCGAAAGAATCATGCCCCCCACATCGAGACACGAATCGTTCATTTTTCCTTCTGGATCTTCAAATACTCGCAAATTAAGGATTTTTTCCGCCATATAGGTTAAATCCGGCTTTGCATCAGAATGAGTAAACCCTACAAATACAAGCAATCCTCGTCCAATTTCGCCGACAATCACTTGTCCCACTTTCACTCGGGCAAAGCGTACCCGCTGAACAACTGCCCTCACTTATTAATCGCTCCCTTATTGAATCACCCTTCGTACCGCATAGATATCCTTCACCCTTTTAATGCGATCCACCACTTGGCGCAAGTGATCGACATTACGAATGCTAATGCTAAGCAAAATGGTGGCCATTTTACGCTTGTCCGCCCTACCTGCTACGGCGGTAATGTCCGTTTTCGTTTCCACGATGGCGTTCATTACCTCATTGATCAAGCCCCGGCGGTCCAATGCGGTCACTTCAATATCGACATTGTAAGACTGACTTAAAGACTGCTCCCATTCCACTTCTAAAATCCGATTTCCCTCTTCAACAAGAGCCAGCACATTAGGACAATCTGTACGATGCACAGATACGCCGCGTCCACGCGTCACAAAGCCAGTAATTTCATCACCTGGAACAGGATTGCAACATCGCGAAAAACGAACCAACAGGTTATCAATGCCTTTGACACGCACACCTAGATTATTTTTATTATTACCCTTTTTCTTGAGCTCACGTTCCTTGTCTCTTTCATACACAGGCAATGTAGGAAGTGCATCAACGGAGTCAATAACAGGTTCATCCTTACGCATCCGTTCAAGTACGCGAGTCATCACTTGCGTGGCTGACATTCCACCATAGCCAATCGCTGCAAACATATCGTCCATTTTGTTAATGTTTAATTTCCCTAAAACATCTGGTAAATACTGAGCAATCACAGCATGTGGATCCAGTCGGTGTTTGTGAATTTCCTTTTCTAACAACTCCCTGCCCTTTTCCACATTCTCGTCTCGGCGTTCTTTTTT
>DAIELO010000247.1 GCA_027341705.1 Caryophanales bacterium | reverse complement strand
AGTCGACGTCTTGATTTGATCCAACTGCTGGTTTGGCACCGAGCGCTTTGATGTCGGCAATGCGATCACTAGAGCTTGTGATGACCGTGACGTCATGTCCGTCAGCAATGAGGCGTGGTAGATAGTGACGATTAATATTGCCAAGTGAACCGAGTACTGTTATTTTCATTGTGTATTCTCCTTCTTGCCCACAAAGTGGTGTCACAAACTGACATTTGAAACTATTGTATACTTGCGGAATTTTATTGTCAAGAAAAAATGTCACAAACTGACGTTTTGGTTTTTCTACTATTAATCACATAAATAGGGATGATGAAAATGAAAAGCAAAGAAAAATTACAGGCGGCGGCCGCCAAATTATTTATAGAAAAAGGATTTGAAAATACGACTGTACAGGAGATTGCGAGTCTTGCGGGTGTGACGGAACGAACCTTTTTCCGGCAGTTCAAGGACAAGTCGGACGTCCTTTTTGACACGAACAATGATCTGGGTCAGGGAGTCGCGGCATATATCACGAACAATTTTGACGTCGAGAAAAAACCGCTTAAGCTTGCGGTGGAAGGTTTTGTGTCGATTTCCGAGTTTTTTGACAGCTCGCGGGAGAGAGTGCTAGCGCGGAATCAAATTATTCAAAGCAATCCTGATCTGCAGGAACGAGAATTGTTGAAGGGGCAAGTGCTCATCACTTCGATCTCAAACTCATTATCTGCCCAATATGATGGCGATCTGTCGGAACTTGCTGCGCGATTTGCGGTTGAAATTTTTCACATGGCATATATTAAATGGATTAAAAACGCTGAGAAAAGCCTTGCGGAGCAGTTGCTCACCGTTTATGAGTTGTATGAAAACTTATTTTGTTATTTGGATTGAAGCACAAAAATTTCGCTGTTACTTACGGTGTGATTTACCAATTCATCCCATACCATTGCTCAATGGTCAGCAGGAGTGAGGCACCTATCGTTGGAATACCTCGTGGAATGACTTCAACAAAATTTCACTATTTATCTTAAAAGTTCACACACCTTATTTACTTAAAATGCCAATAGAATCGCTACTGCATATTCCGGCCCAAGTGCGCAATAACGGCGGACGACCCAAACGTGTATTATTATTCCTATATCGTTGTTTGCCCTTTTCTAGTTGCAACCGCGTTCGTTGAGGAACAGATACGTTTACGATGTGAGATTTTTAAGAGTTGATGAACCATTTCTTCCGACAACCACGGGGTGGTACCAATTCTTCGATACTCATTTGGGTTTGAGAACCATGCAACTCTTCCACGAGATTGTTTATGTAATCCAAGTAGTACCGAGCCCATTGGAAACCTTCATTCGCTGGAACAACTGAACCATGTCCAGGAACAACGAATGCGCATTAGTGCCTAAACAATTCGTTGTTCATCGTGGATCGATCACTGTTACCGAGGTCAATGGCTTGTTGCTTTAAGTATTTTTCAATGCTTTGCTCAATCATGGGTCCCGGCAGGATGCAATCCATACAGGCTTCATCAGAAAACGTCAGACGAAGTGTCAACTCATAGGCTGAAATCTCCTCGATAATTAGATCTGCACCGTTTTTATTGAATTCTGGTCGTATTGTTTGAAGGATTCCCTCGATGTTTTGCATGTGATCACCTCAGTATTAAATCTCTTCTTCTTCAGTGGGGAGCAGGATGTGTAATTTTCTTGCTAACGGTTCTGTCGTACTGGCTTGAATCAGAATGGTAACGATGATGGCCACAAAAGTGACGGCACGGATGACCTCCACGTGAGCAATTCCACGTACAACTAACATGCTGGCAAGGGCAGCAGGAATCACGCCGGTCTCCCTAGTCCAACACATAAATAGAAATTCTTGTCGCTTCCATTGTACCTTTCGATCAGGCAATACTCCAGAGGCAACAGTGAGCGGGCGTGCGATGAACATGAGCACAAGGACGACTGCAAGCGATGGCCAAAGATAGTGAAAGATAATATTGAAGTCCACTTGCGTACCGAGTAAGACAAAAATCAACATGCGAAAGATGATGGTGATCGCGTGGTTGAAGTGTTGGATGTTGGCTTGCGTATGAGCTTGTAGCGGTAGTCCAAGCGATTTGCTATTGCCACTGATCAGACCA
>DAIELO010000246.1 GCA_027341705.1 Caryophanales bacterium | reverse complement strand
GGGAATGGCATGCGAGGTGGAAACGGAATGATGGGGAATGGAGAACAAAATTCCACTACGAAATCACAGTCGTCGACACCAAAATCACAAACTTCGAATACGAAAACAAACACTGGTAAAAAGGGTTCGTACCAAGTGGTAAGAGTGGTAGCCACTGATTGGAAATGGACATTAAACAAGCACCGCTTTACGTTAGGAAAGCCGATTAAATTCATTGTAACTTCAACAGCAGGCACCCATGGGTTTTCTGTTTCAGGCACGAACATTTCAGTTGCTGTATCCCAAGGGAATCAAGTGAAAACTGTGATATGGAAACCCAAAAAGAAAGGGACGTATTCGATTATCTGCGATATTTATTGTGGCCCAGGGCATAGTGCCATGATTTCCTCATTTAAAGTGACGTGAATTAGGGAAGATAGAAAAATCCCTAAGAAGAACGAAAAAAACTGACTGTTGATCACTTTCGACAGCCAGTTTTTGGAGCTTGAATGAATTACGGAATACTTTGATTAAATTAAGTTTTTTTGGCACTGGTACTCTTCTTCGGATATCTCGCCAAGAGCGAACCGTGCGGCAAGGATTTTACTGGCTTCATGGTGACTGTGCATACCGAGATTCTTCGAAAGAAGTGTACGATTGAACATCATGTACAAAATGTAAATCACCACTAGAAATATCACGAGTGGTACGAACATTCCAATCAGCCCCATCTGCCCATCATTGATCCATCACCCAACATGTGAACTCCCTCTCTTTCAGGAATCCAGCATACAAAGTACTTGTGAACAAAGTATGTGCTTTTCATTCAAAAAGTTTGAGGATGAACAGATTCCGCAAACATTCTCCACAAATTTTGTTTATGCTACTACTAGAGAAGTAGGCAGAGTGAGGTGACGGGTTTGAAATTCTCAGTGCTTGTCGTCGATGATGAGACGCCCATGCGGCAATTGGTTCGTATTTATTTAACCAACGTCGGCATCACGGTCATCGAAGCAGAGTCGGGGAAAACGGCACTTTCCATCGTGGAGCAGCAAAAGATCCATCTCATCGTATTGGATTTAATGATGCCTGACATGGACGGATTGCAAGTGGCGGAAGTAGTGAAAGGAAAATATCCCGCCATGCCGATTCTCATGTTGACTGCACGCGGAACGATGGATGACAAAATCACCGGGTTTGCAGTCGGTGCGGACGATTATCTGGTCAAGCCGTTTGATGGACGTGAGTTGGTGGCACGTGTACAAGTTTTGCTCCGCAGGAGTTATCCCACCTCCAATAGCATTTATTTTCCGTACATTGATTTAACCATTGATGCGGAAGCCCGGAATGTGCTAGTGGCGGGAAATGCCGTCCCTCTGACGCAAATTGAATTTGACATCCTACAGTTGCTGGCAGAACACCCCAAACGCACGTTTCCAAGAGAAGAGATGTTGGAACGCGTGTGGGGGATCGATTACTTTGGCGATACGAGAACGATCGACAGCCACATCAAAAACATCCGGGAGAAGTTTCGTCACGCAGGGATATCGCAAGACCCGATTCAAACCGTATGGGGAATCGGGTACAAATTTGAGGTGGAAGGACCATGACCAGCAAATTGTCCGTTAAGATCAGCTTGACGATGATCCTCTTGATTGCCCTGATACTGGTAGGTCTGTTTTCAGCACTTTATCCTTTATTTTCAGAAATAATGGCGACATCAAACGGAAATATCACCACCAAGATGCTGTTCTACATGAAAGTGCTGTTTTTTTTGGCAGGCATTGGCGCTTTGTTGGTCGCGGCAGGGTTTAGTTTACTACTCGGTCAACGAATTGCAAAGCCGCTTTTGGATATGGAAGCGGTCACGAGTTCCATGGTGGAAGGGCGTGAATACCCGCTGGTGAGCATCAGAGGCAATGATGAATTAGCGAAGTTGGGAACTGGGATCAATCGTTTGGCTCAGCACCTGAAGTTTCTCGAAAGTACTCGCCAAGAGTTCCTTAGCCATATTGCCCATGAACTTCGCACACCGCTCAGCTATATTCGTGGGTATAGTCAAGTGATCAACGAGGGGATAGTGGAGAATGAGACTGAGCAACGAAATTACTTGAAAATCATTCATGAAGAGTCCATTAGATTGTCCCAGTTGATCG
>DAIELO010000245.1 GCA_027341705.1 Caryophanales bacterium | reverse complement strand
AATCAGATTATTACCGCATACCACTAACTTACAACACCACGCAGAATTTGCACTCGGTATCGTAACTGGCAACAACAAAGCATGGGTAAGCACATCACCGTGCGACGACTGTGTATCTATTTACAAAGGACATCATATTTTTAAGTTTGGTATGATAAAAAGCCAGTTAACGATCCCGTTGTCCGCGATTCCCAAATTTCAACAAGTAGCACCAATGCCCCTATTTAAATCAACAGAAAAATTAATTTATCGATTTATTCATAACCAGTTGATTTTTGCTTATGACAATCAAGGACTGCTCACCCTCAACAGCGCGAACCTAGTGATTCCACAACTACCGGATTTAGATATTAAGTATATTTTAGCTATACTAAATTCACGCACGGTGCAGTTTTATTATCAGTCATCTTTTCGATCAATCAAGGTACTCCGCACCTATATTGAAACGATTCCCCTCCCTATATGTCATGCAACACAACAACAAATAATCGTCAATTACGTGAACGAATTGATGGAATCTACGGACATTGATCATAAGCTGGACATTTATGCAAAGATTGAGGAGCAAATTTTTGCACTTTACTTTCTCACCCCAGCAGAACGCCAATACATACTGGAGAGTACCAGTACCGCAAGCAAGTGGATTTTTGCATAAAAAAACACGCGCAACATCAAAGCCACGCGTGCTTTTTCACATAATGCGGTCGAGAGGACTTGAACCTCCACGCCCTGACGGGCACAAGAACCTGAATCTTGCGCGTCTGCCATTCCGCCACGACCGCCTATTAACACAGTTACTTGGTCAGTATAGCATGACTTAAAACTACGTGCAAGCAGAAAGAGTGATACAATAATGCTCATCAATAGGAGGGAGGGACTCATTTGTTCATTGGTATTGATCTCGTGGAAATACCCAGAATTGCAAAAGCTGTGCAAAATCCTCGTTTCCTAACACGCATCTATACGCCAAGTGAACAAGCACTCGCTGAGCAGCTTCCAACATTACAGCGCAGGGCAGAATTCTTTGCGGGCCGATTTGCAGTCAAAGAAGCAGCTTATAAGGCCATTAGCGCATTGTACCAACAACAGATACTCCCGACATTAGTGGCATCACAAATACAACGAAAGTTACCCCTACTTATTTTTACTGAAATTGAGACACAACGAAATGACGAGGGACTTCCCAACTTGCAATTCTACGGACAAACGAAAGAACTTCTAGCATCCTTGCCTATTTTGCAATCACAAATTAGCCTATCGCACACGCGCACGCTGGCCACGGCCATTGTGCTGCTTGACTACTCACACTGATCGTTATGCCCCTTGCTGGCAAACCACTTAGGCACTTTTTTCAACTATTACCGTATAGTATAGAAGCCTATTGGTGAAGGAGAGCGCCCCGTGTCTAAAGAACCCATGCTTTCTCAAAGATACGCACCCCCTTATTCCTACAAGGAAATGAAAAAGTACGACTTACCAACCGCATTGTATCAAGGAACCTTGTTTCCTTATCATGATGACCACTGGCGCAGGCGCAAACGCACGCAAGATGAAATGGCGGGTGGCAACGTATGACCACGTATGAAATGGATCTAATGCGCGACTTGCAAAGTACGGGTTTTGCATCACTCGAGTTACAATTGTACCTAGATTCACACCCCGACGATGCGGACGCTTTACAAGATTACGCCACACTAGCCAGCAGATTGCGTGCACTACGTAAAGCCTATGAACGACAAGTTGGTCCATTAATCGGATTTGGCGACGACCATACGATCAACAGAGAAGGCTGGGTGGAACAGCCTTGGCCATGGGAATATCGTTAATATTAATCCTCTCAGCCCTATGCATTGTTCGTATTTAGAACATGCTAGGGCTAGCCATCCATTATCTGCTCATGATAAAATACTAAGTATAATTTCGCATATCGAAATGATTAGGAGAATATTATTATGTCAAAAAAATTTCCACCTGCGGTAATTGCCACTGCGTTTGCCACATTGATTGCATTCATGGGAATTGGAGTGGTCGATCCTCTGCTACCACTGATCGGGAAAGCAATGGGTGCCACTCCCTTTCAGGTGGAATGGCTATTCACCAGTTACATCGCCGTAATGGCCATCACGATGCTTATCTCTGGC
>DAIELO010000244.1 GCA_027341705.1 Caryophanales bacterium | reverse complement strand
CGATGAAGCAATGGACGTACTAGAAATCGAGCACGACCACGTGGAGATGCAGGATGATGAGCACCCCCTTGTAGAAGGTATTATCCAACAAGGGGAAAAACTCATTGTAATGATCAAATCAAGCAACCTATGATGATCGCTAATTGTCAATTAAATATGCAGGCGAAAAGAGTCTGTGTCTACCCTTTTCACCTGCATATTTCACTCGTGTATTGCTTGAAATAACGCCTCAATAAGCAAAGGATCATCATTAAGAGAATCAGTTCTTGCAAAGCGTAGACCAAGCTGTTGAGATAATCCCTTAGCTTCTACATCAAGGTCATACAATACCTCAAGATGGTCGGCGATAAATCCCAGAGGACAACTTACTACCCCGTCATACCCCTGCATTTTTAAATCCTGTAATACATGCAGTATATCTGGACCCAACCACGCTTCTCGCGTTCTGGCCGCACTTTGCCAAGCAAATTGCCAATCCTCAACTCCCACACGAGTGGCGAGCATGTCACTGTGTCTTTGCAATTGCGAAGGATAAGGATCATTCATCGCAATCACTCTTTCTGGTAAACTATGAGCAGAAAATACGACCTTAACCTTTTCTACCCCCTGCAACCTAGCAAGTGCATCCTGAAGTCTAATAGTAAGTGCCTCATTCAAGGCAGGTTGGGCATACCAGTCATTAATGAATTTCATCGAAATTCCTAATTCATCCGCCTTTTTTGCCGCCTCTTGCATATACACCCCAACACTTAATGCGGAATAATGAGGCGCAAGTACAATTCCGACCGCCGTTTGAACACCATCAGCTGCCATTTGCTCCAGTGCATGAGTAATAAACGGTTCAGTATGCTTCAATCCGGTATACACTTTGGAAAAATACTGCTGTGGCAGTTTTTCCAGTCGTTCTCCTAGTAATCTGGCTTGGGCATTGGTGATCGAGATCAGCGGTGAACTCCCCCCAATTGCCATGTATCGGTCCAGCAGTGCTTGAAGCTGTGCAGGCTCAGGTGGTACCCCTCGTCTGATGTGCGTATAGTAACGTTCTACGTCATCTAACCCTGATGGTGAACCATATGCCATTAAAAGTACCGCACGCTTCATTATTTGTTCCACCCTGATTCGCCTTGATCACCAATTTTATATTCACTATATTCATGCACAAAGGCGGTCAATTTTTTCAATACATTAGGATCGACTTGTGGCAACACGCCATGCCCTAAATTAAATACAAACCCCGGCTCCATTATTCCTATATCAATGATGTCCCTAGCTCGCGATTCAATGACCTCCCATGGCGCGAATAGTAGCGCAGGATCAAGGTTGCCTTGAAGGGCTACTTGCCTGTTAGTGCGCTCACGCGCTACTTGTATGGGCACTCTCCAGTCCACCCCCACCACGCTTGCCCCTACTTCAGAAAAATCACTCAATAGCTCCCCAGTATTCACACCAAAATAGATACTCGGCACGGCCAAATCCTGTAATTCAGAAAATATTTTCTTCATCGTAGGCATCACATACCGTCGATAATCAACAGGGGCCAGACTCCCAACCCAGCTGTCAAACACTTGTACTGCATCAGCGCCTGCAAGCACCTGCGCTCGTAGATAGGTCACTACCATATTACCTAGCTTGTCCATTAAAAGTTCCCACGCATCAGGATTTTGATGCATTAGTGTTTTGGTCTTCAAATAATCGCGGGATGGGCCCCCTTCAATCATATAGCTTGCAAGGGTAAATGGCGCACCTGAAAAGCCGATCAATGGCACCTCGAGTTGCTGCTTTAACATCGCAATGGTGTCCAAAACATGAGGCAGATCCGCTTGTGGATTAATTTCCCTAAGTTGCTCCACATCACGCAATGAGCGAAAAGGATTGGCTATTTCTGGGCCTTTATCCTTTACTAATGAGAAATCCACCCCAATTGGCCCAAGGGGAATCATGATGTCTGAAAAAAGAATAGCAACATCCACGTCAAGTTGATCAACAGGAAGCATGGTGACCTTGGCACAAAGTTCAGGCTCAAGACAAATTTCCTCTAACGTGTGATGCTTTCTAATTTCCCTGTATTCTGCTTGGTAACGCCCTGCTTGACGCATATACCAGACAGGTAGTCTATCTACCTTCTCACGCCTACAGGCTCGTAAAAACAAATCATTTTTCACCATCTCGATACTCCTTTATCACAAAACAGCATTATCTTTTATAGCCT
>DAIELO010000243.1 GCA_027341705.1 Caryophanales bacterium | reverse complement strand
CATACGCTTCTTCTCTCGCTAGACCACGATCAATCAGTGCATGCAACACACGCTGGGAATAGATCAGACCGAAACTTTTCTCCATGTTGTTTTTCATGTTCTCTGGAAACACGGTGAGATTGCCGATAATGCTATTAATCTTATTCAACATATAGTGAAGCAGAATGGTGCTGTCTGGAAGCATCACACGTTCAACAGAAGAATGCGAAATATCCCTCTCATGCCAGAGCGGCACATCTTCCAACGCTGCCACCACATAGCCGCGCAAAATTCTCGCCAACCCTGAAATTTGCTCACAGTTGACAGGATTACGTTTATGCGGCATCGCAGAAGACCCTTTTTGGCCGGCGTAAAACGGTTCTTCTACTTCGCGAATTTCCGTCTTTTGTAAGCCGCGAATTTCTGTTGCTATTTTATCCAGTGATGAAGCAATCAACGCAATTGTCATCACGTACTCTGCATGCCGGTCACGTTGCAGTGTCTGCGTGGAAATCGGTGCAGGCTTCAACCCTAATTGTTCACACACTAATTCCTCGATCCGTGGATCAATATTGGCATACGTGCCTACCGCACCAGACAATTTGCCATAACGAACCGTCTCGGTCGCATGATCAAAACGATCAAGGTTGCGTACCATTTCAGTATAATACAACGCCAATTTTAACCCAAATGTGGTTGGTTCTGCATGTACGCCATGCGTTCGACCCATCATGGCTGTCTCTCTATAATGTAGCGCCTGCTTGCGCAGTGTGGCAATAAATTCTTCTAGCGATTTTCTAAGTAGCTTGTTGGCTTCTAATAACTGCAGACCCAACGCGGTATCCACAACATCCGTACTAGTCAGTCCATAATGTACCCATTTGCGCTCTGCACCAAGCGTTTCAGACACCGCACGAGTAAATGCCACCACGTCATGACGAGTTTCTTGCTCTATCTCTAGCGCCCGAGTGACATTCACCTTGGCTCCCGCACTGATTTTCTTTGCATCTTCCACTGGCACCACACCGAGCACAGACCATGCGTTGGTGGCGGCAATTTCTACTTGCAGCCATTTCTCATACCGATTTTCCAGCGTCCAAATGGCAGCCATCTCTGGCAATGAGTAACGTTCGATCACAGGCTTCCCTCTTTTCACATCATTCCATTCTAGTCTATCAAGACATGTCGAAGCGGTCAATCAGAACACGAACATTATCGTTCGAAAATCATATTTTGTTCGGAATCGCTTGTTTTTTATCACCACCCAAAAGATAAGACTGGATTCTTATCGAAAAATTACATAACATAAGTGAGGGACAAGTTTGATAGGTAAGAGAAGGTGAACTCTCTGGATAATCGCACCATTGCCCGTCACTTACGTATGATGGCAAATTTATACGAAGTGGCAAGTAATCATTCCTTGGCCCGAGTATATCGCGAATTGGCAAAGGATGTGCGCACTTTGCCTTATGCGCTCAAAGATCATCTTGACCAATTCCAAGACCGGACCAAATTGCCAAACAACCAATTTCAAAGTTTGTTTGCGCTGATTCATTTTGGGGTAAAAAACGCATTCCAAGATCTTACTGTCGAAGTCCCTTCATCGCTAAGGGAAATTTTAGCATTGCCTGGAGTAGGTTCTGCAATAACGAAGAGTTTCTATGAACAATGGGGTGTCACTAATTTATCGGAGCTTAAACACGCATTACAAAGTGGTAGGCTTCAGCCATCAAAATGCTGTTCCCAGCGTATGCTCTCGATGCTGGAAATAGAGATACAAAAACTAGAGCGACGAATGAGACTTGTTCCGATCGCGCTCGGACAAGCAGTAGCACACGGTTGGCTTGAGCATTTGCGCAAGTTACCAGGGGTTACGCGCGTAGAATGGACCGGAGCATTACGCAGGCAACAGGCGCTGATGGAAAGTGTAGACCTTCTTGTCGAGACGTCTATTGATTCTTTTAGTAATCTAGAGCAGGAATTGATGAAGGAGGGATTCATTGAACAACCTACTTTAGTTGCCGGGCCAAAAGCAGGAACTATCCGCGAATACCATCAATCGATGGATGCAGACGACCGAAAAATACCCATCTGCCTGTATATCACGCACCCAGATAAGTTTTACCCCAACTGGGTGATCACCAGTGGCGATCATGTTCACAATGCTTATCTCGGCGCAAACGACGAACATTTTATGCGCAAATTACAAAATAAGTACCCCGACGGGGTACTTG
>DAIELO010000242.1 GCA_027341705.1 Caryophanales bacterium | reverse complement strand
GTTGCCCCATTGGGAAAATGGTGGTATGACCAAATTCACCAGCGATTCCTTGCTTGCCTTTGTACAGTCGACCATTGATGATGATCCCTGTCCCGATTCCTACACCCGCGTTAATAAAAACAAGATTATCATCTTTGTTTTTATTTCGTGTAAATTCAGACCAGGCACCGCAATTGGCAGAGTTTTCCACAAAAACAGGAATTTGTAGCTCATCTAAAACGGCTTTGCGAATGTTCCATTCTTTTATAGATAGATTAGGCAAAGTGCTGATGATGCCCGTTTCCGAATTAACGAGACCGGGCAGTGCCAAACCGATACCGATCAGTCCGTGTGGACTTTTCGGTGTCGCTGTGATGGCGGACTTTATTTCTTCGATGATGGTACTCAACCAATTACCTTGCAGTTCGGAAGAAAACTTCGGCAAATCTGCTTCCTTTTTAAAAGCTACATCCCCCCGGGTATTGCATACAACTGTTCTTACGATGTCCATTTCCACGTCTATTCCGATAGCATAGGCACTATTTGCATTAAAACGCAGCAGCATCGGTTTGCGGCCACCTGTCGATGAACCGTAGCCAATTTCCTGTACCCATTTTTCACTGATTAATTCATCCACAATGTATGAAACAGTGGCTTTGTTCAATCCGGTCATTTGTGCAATGTCAATTCGTGATGTTGTTCTTTGATCGCGGATAAATTGTAAAACCGTTGCGCGGTTGATCCTTCGCATCGCAGGCGCATCAATATTAAGCCTCAACAGGAATCACCTCGCTAAAATCTTCAACGACACACGGCATCGTAGATGGTATGATAAACTCTAGATCAATGTACCATGGATTCTGATTGATCACCATGGAAGTGGTAAGAGGGAATTGACTAGGAGGGCATTGGATGTCATTATACCGAAAATTGAGCTTGTTATTTATTGCCATCGTTATGTTGGTGCTTGGTTCTACTCTTACTGTGGTATACACACAGAGTCGCGCCATGATGGTCTCTCAGGCGAAACAAAAAACGGTGCTCCTTATCCATACCATCAATTCAGCGCTTGAAGCGGGGATTCCAGATTATAATTTTGAAGCCATCTTACTTCATTTAAGCGCGCAAAATTCCAATATTCAATCGTTTAGCATTTACAAATTAAATGGATACTTCTATGATATCGCATCTACCGATCCTAGCAAAATTGGTTCTCTGGCTCCCAAAAATGAACAATTGCTAATGAGCCAAGGGAGAACAGAATCTATTATGAAAAACAACATCCTTCACATTATTGCACCTGTGCTCATTAATGGCGTCACCATTTACAGCGCAGATGTAAATTACTCGCTAAAAAACGATCTAGCGTCCACCGCGAAATTATTTGTGCAGTTTTTGGTTGTGGGTATCGTGGCGATTGCACTTGCCGCTTTGGCGTTGTGGGGATTTAGTAAGCGCATACTTTCTAGGCCTTTGCTCATGATCACCACGGCGGCCAATGATATTGCAGGTGGTCGATTTCAAGTGGATCTAGGTAAATTAGATCAACGTAAAGACGAGATGGGTATGTTAGCAAGAAGCTTTATGCGGATGGCCAATAATTTAAGGGACGTGATTGCCGGTATTTCGGAGACTTCTGACAATCTGCAGCGGTCTTTTCAAGAATTAGTCACCAGTGGTGATTCCACCGTACAAGGGGCGCTGCACGTGACCAGCGTGATGGAACATTTGCGACGGACAGTCAATGAGCAACTGGGGTATGCACAGGCATTGACTGATTTGTCCTTACGGTTACAGCATCGGATGAATAGTGATGCTGGGTCGGAAATCCAACTATTGGACGCTGTAGAACGAGATTTAGAAGAGTTGACCAAATTAGCAGATCAGTTGCAGGTACGATCAAGTGAATTATCTGCAGGATTGAACACTATTCTAGCTACTGCGGATGGTCAACTTTCTTGGATACAGGAAACCAATCGCTCCACCGCAAAATTGGAAGCATTGGCTGCAGAACTTCGCGAACTGACGTCCATCTTTGATTTGATGTAATTAGTATACAACTCAGGTCCATTTCGCCGACCTCACGAGCTTACGATCATGACGGCCATGATTTTATTTTTGTCAGGAATCATGCTCTGGGTTAGAATGTTTGTAGTCAATAAGGATACAATGCCTAAGGATTGGCAGATGACGAAAAGGAATAAGACATACTGGGTGGCCGCCGGACTCATTGGCGTGGTGACAGGTGGG
>DAIELO010000241.1 GCA_027341705.1 Caryophanales bacterium | reverse complement strand
TAAGTTCACATTTGAACCGATAAAACTGTCATCGCCAATGGTAGTCTGATGCTTCACAAAGCCATCATAGTTGACGGTAACTACCCCGCAGCCAATATTTACACGAGCACCGACTTCACTATCTCCCACATAGCTGAGGTGACTAATTTTCGTATCTGCCCCGATCGTTGACTTCTTGATTTCAACGAAATCACCAATTTTGGCCCTCGCACCAATGTCGCTATGTGGCCGAATATAGGCAAACGGTCCCACTACCGCTGCTTGGTCAATGCGGCTATCGAGCACCACTGACGATTGCACGGTGACTTGGTCGCTAATGGTGGTATTCACCACGTGAGAGTTAGGGCCAATCACGCAATCAGTGCCAATTATCGTTCGGCCTTCTAGAATGGTCCCGGGATAGAGCACGGTATCGCGGCCAATTTTTACATCAGCATGTGCGTACGTGTTGGTAGGATCGATGATGGTTACACCATTTTGCATATGCCTTGTCAATATGCGCGACTGCATATGCTTTTCCACATGCGCTAGTTGCACACGATCATTAACATTGGCAATATCCCTCGGGTCGTTCATCAAAACCGGAATTACCCGACCGCCTTCACTTCGGATATGTGCCACACAATCTGTCAACAAATATTCTCCCTGGGCATTGTCCGCAGTCATTTTAGGCAACGCCTTTTGTAGTTCACTCGTTTGAAAGGCATAAATGCCGCTATTGACCTCGTGAATCTGCCTGACTATATCATTTGCGTCTTTTTCCTCGACAATGCGATCCACGGAGCCGTCCCTCGCACGTACAATGCGTCCATAGGCAAATGGATCTTCTACCTCTGCCGTTAACACTGTCGTAGAATGATTCTTTTCTGCTTCATCAATGAGCCGCACTACATCTTGCTTCTGTATCAACGGGCTATCCCCATAAAGCACAATGGTCAATGAACTGTCAGTCAAAAAAGGTAGCACCTGCATGACAGCATGACCCGTGCCAAGTTGCTCATGTTGTCGAACATAAGTAACAGAGTCACCCAGAACAGCACGCACCTGTTCTTCTAATTTTCCAACCACAACCACGATGCGCTGAAATCCTACCGACTGCATTTCTTCCACAATGTGAGTGATCATCGGCTTCCCGCATACTTCATGAACTACCTTGTGACGGCTGGAATTCATACGTTTGCCCAAACCTGCCGCCAAGATCACAGCTATTTTCCCTGCCATTATTGACTGCCCCCTGCAATGGCATAATCATTCCGATCGATAATAAAAATCAATAGCATTCTAACATAAAAACGTGACTACTTTCACGATTCGACATAAGACCGACACAATCAGACACAAATAACCGTCCAAACATCCGCTTGGACGGTGCATTATTATTGAATTCTAGACCAATTATTCTTCTACCGCAACGATATCGGAATCATCCGTCTTATAGTATTCCCGCAGTACGGCGTCTTGAATTTTTTGCCGCGTACTGGAAGTAATGGGGTGGGCAATATCGCGAAATTCGCCATCTGGTGTCCTTTTACTTGGCATCGCGACAAACATGCCTGAGTTGCCATCAATCACCCGGATATCGTGTACTACAAATTCATTATCAAAAGTGATCGATGCAATCGCCTTCATTCTTCCTTCTGTTGTGACTTTTCTTAAGCGTACGTCTGTGATTTCCACCCCAACCCACCGTCCTGCTATCAAAATTCTGTCACTTTGGGTATGTATTCCACAGACTTGTGGATAAATCCTGCTGTACGCATGCAAAAAAATCAATATTATTTTAATTTTTTTTGTATTTTACTTAACTTACACAATTCACAACAATGCGACAACCTCGATCTCCACTTTTGCATCACGAGGCAATTTGGCTACCTGAACAGTGGTTCGAGCAGGGCGATGGTCCCCAAAAAATTCAGCATACACTTTATTAATCACATCAAAATCTGCCAAATCCGCAACAAACACAGTCGCTTTAACCACCCGAGACGGCATGGTGCCTGCAGCTTCAAGAATCGCCTGCAAGTTGGCAAACACTTGTCGAGCTTGGACTTGTGCATCGCCTGTCACCATTTGCCCCTCTGGTGTGAGTGGAATCTGCCCTGATGAAAACAGTAAATTACCAACCTTCACCGCCTGAGAATATGGGCCAATAGCAGCCGGAGCCGCATCCGTATGAAGAATTTGTAAATCATCCATGAAATTATCCTCCGCTTCCTGAAAAATAATTGCCTGATTCGATCAC
>DAIELO010000240.1 GCA_027341705.1 Caryophanales bacterium | reverse complement strand
GTTTATCAGGCTACAAGTCGGTTCACTTTATAGACATATCCACCGCAGCCACATTGATCGACAAAGGCTATGTTGATTGATGAACCGAATTTTTCTTGCAAGATGGGAATTAGATATAAGTCTGGATTACCATGTTGTTCTGCGACCGCAAGATTGACATAAAAACCTGGTGCTGTTTCTGCAATTGCCCCTATCGCATCGGTGATGATAAGATCACGATCATCGATATATTCTTGTGTTTCGAGATTGGCTGACCAATTTGTCACGAGTCTCCCTCCTTTAGTGCATTACGTACGATAAAAGGCGGCGTTTTTCTTAATCCAGCCTTGCTCTGATTCTGGAACAAATTCGTCTTGGAAGATGGCAGAAACCGGACATACCGCTTCGCAGGCCCCGCAATCAATGCAAGTATCTGGATCAATCAGATAGGTCTCGCCTGCATCATGAATCGCGTCTACCGGGCAAGCCTCGACACATGACGCATCCTTAACGGAAATACATGGTGACGTAATAACAAACGCCATTTTGAAAAACCCCTTTCATTAGATAGCCTTTAGAATTTTGAATTTGCTGTGATTACCTTACTCCCAATTGCATGCCCTGGCTATGATATATATCACAATGCATAAGCCAATGTTTCTTCAAAGTATGATCATCGTGTCACCGTACACAAATGTTTGGCAAGCCAATCGGTAGCCTTTTTGCAATCTGTCCCCAAGACGATAACGTTCGTTAAAACTGTATTCGCTCAGATGTTCACAACCAGACATCACCTGCACTACGCAGGTGGCGCATTTCCCACTGTTGCAGGAAAAATTCATGGGTGCTCCTTGATCCATACAAGCGGATAATAAATTGTCCCCTTGTCGCACCTTACATTCCCGCTCATTAGTCCCACCTCTTCCTCGCACCTTGAGTTGGAATGTGGCATCCTCCATATCTTCTCCACCTCCTAACCGATTATAATGGCAAGAACATTTCTTCGAATCTAGGGTCTTTTTCCCGCGACCATCACCGCTTCATAGTTCATCGTAAAACCTGCTGGGAAGCGTGCGTCGATCTCCATTGCGAGTTTTTTGCGAATGAGCGTTGGGACTTTGCTGAGCATCTCGAACATTTCCGTAAAAAAAGTTACCGCTTCTTGACCGGAGCCAAAGGTAAACGGGATCAAGGTATGCTGTTCCTCAATTAGCAGCAAGCCCGATTCACGCATGATGCGAGGAAGATTTTCCGCTTGCATGAATTTACTCAACATGGGACGCGCGAATTCAACCATTGGGCCCATTACCACAGTGGCTACAGCAAAGAATTCGGCCCATGTTTTATTGCCTGGAACCGTGAAGATGGTTTGACTGCCTGCCCGAAGATGTTCGAATACTTGTATCATCGTATGTTCGGGTCGTGGGAAAAAATGGAAGGCTAAGTTGCATACGATCAGATCAAAATGCTGGGTCAATTGATCGATTTGATCGGCACCCAACCATTTGAAATAGACATTTGTCAAATCAGCTTCTACTGCGGACGTTGAACTCAAATCGATCATAGCTTCTGAGAAGTCGATACCTACGACGTCTGCGTGCGGGTAACGTTGTGCCAATGCTAACGACATATTGCCCGGCCCGCTTCCAATATCTAAGATGTTTTTGAAAGATTTTGCTTTGTCTGACTCAGGTAAAGCGTTCATGACTAATTCCACTACCAGCGGTGAAATTTTTGCTCCACCCTTATGACTATAATTAGTGGCACCATCACGGGATTTAAAATTAGGTAAGTTCATTTTCACCACTCCTCGTGTTATTTGATGTCAAGATAACACGTCTCACAGGAATCAGGTGTGCGATGGATCACTTGAAGAATAACTTGTTGCGCGCGCGTGGAGGCGTATTATTATTTTTGTGGATGACAACTAAATTGCTGTATACTGTAATTTAGTAGGCTAGAGTACAGGGGGAGATGCACATGACTGAAAAAACCTGGGACATGATCTATGGCGCGATGATTGATCTGACCAAAGCGGTGAATGGAATACGTACTGAAATGAATGAGATACGTACTGAAATGAATGAGATGCGTACCGAAATGAATGCCCGATTTGACCGAATTGAAAGCCACTTAGAGAGGCTGGAAAAGGACAGCACAATGGCTAAAATTAAACTTTTTGATGCGGAAAACGAAATCCGTGTGCTTAAGGAAAGGCGTGCTTAATTGAAAATGAATGGTCGCGTATATAGTGAACGCTAATCCGTGATTTAATTCAGAAAAA
>DAIELO010000023.1 GCA_027341705.1 Caryophanales bacterium | reverse complement strand
GAAAGCGATATTATGGCTGATATGCTTGATTTGCTGATTAAGCATGATGATCCTAAACTGAATGTTAAATTGGACACTTGGCTGGATAGTAGTGTGGTATGGAACGCGATGGCAAACAATAAAATCGATCTTTACGTGGAGTATACGGGAACTGGGTTAGTGAATATTTTGCATGATGCTCCTATGACCAATCCCAATGCGGTATATAACAAAGTGAAAAAAGCATTTCAATCAAAATATCAGGTTACCTGGCTTAAACCACTTGGGTTCAATGACACCTATGCGATGGCCATGCGTGCCAGTGAGGCGAAACGTCTAGGCATTACCACTATTTCGCAGTTAGCAGCACAGTCGAGTAACCTTTCTCTTGGGTGCGAAGTGGATTTTGAAACACGTAGTGATACGTTACCTGCAATGAAAAAACTATATAATACCCATTTTAAATCAGTGAATGTGATGGAAATTGGGTTGAAGTACCAAGCTTTAATTGACAAAAAAGTGGACGTGATTGACGCTTTCTCGACGGATGGGCAGATTCCTGCGTATCATCTGGTCATATTGAAAGATAATAAGCATTTGTTCCCTCCTTATTATGCAGTACCGATCATTCGAAATGCGACACTGAAAGCTCACCCTGAGCTGCAGGGGATCATCAATAAACTGGCAGGGAAGATTGACGATTCAGAAATGCAAAAATTGAACATGCAAGTTGATCTTGGTCATCAAAAAGCAATGGATGTGGCAAAAGCGTGGCTTACCAAACATGGCTTGATTTAATTTGATATGCAATAGTTGGCCGCCTGAAAATGGCGGTTTTTTTTTGTGAATTACTTGGTTACTATATACGAACGGACGGAGTTCGTGTAAATTATTTAGTGTTACGAAATATATTGGTGTTGGAGTGAAACTGGTGCCTGAATGGAAACGTACACTGTGGATATTGTGGGCTGCTAATTTTGCGGTGACGGCAGGAATGAGTTTAGTCATTCCGTTTTTACCTTTATATATAGAAACGTTAGGGATTCATTCATTGCCGCAATTAGAGCAGTGGTCGGGATGGGTTTTTTCTGCTCAATTTGTAACCGCCGTTATTTTCCAACCGATATGGGGATCATTTGCTGATCGCCATGGTAGAAAGGGAATGTTGCTTCGCGCGGGTTTTGGTATGGGGATTGTCACTGCACTAATGGGCATGGTGGGAGCAGCTTGGCAATTGTTGATTCTGCGCCTATTAAATGGGGTGTTTTCAGGATTTATTTCGATGGCGGTTTCCTTGCTCGCATCTGTCACACCGGATGAAGAGGCAGGTAAAGCGTTGGGAATGCTGCAAACGGGAGGAATTGCCGGTTCGCTGGTAGGCCCATTAATCGGAGGAGTGCTGGCAGAAACGATCGGCTACAGCGCAGTGTTTTTTCTCACGGGGTTTATGCTTTTGATTGCGAGTTTAATTGTGCTATTTTTTGTTAAAGAAAGCCCAGTTCCCGTGCAACGCGCAAAAGCACAACGCAACATGGCAGGTCTCAAGGCGTTGTGGCCGTTATTTCCCGTGTTCTTAGCTTCTATCGTCACGCAGATGGGCACCATGAGTATTGAGCCCATCGTGACGGTGTATGCGAAGGTAATTTATCAAGGGCCACACTTGGCTGTGATTGCGGGTCTTGTCGTGGCGCTCACGGGGTTTGCTAACCTGGCGGGGGCACCGACATTGGGGCGGCTTGGCGACCGTTTTGGGCAACGCAATATTCTGGTTGTTGCGATGTTAATGGCTGCGCTGACGTATCTGCCACAAGCGTTAGCACACAATATTAGCACGTTGCTGATTGGCCGTTTTATGCTAGGTTTATTTATCGGGGGCATGATTCCCTCGCTGAATGTACTTGTTAAAAAACTTGCTCCTCGCCATCTGTTAGCCACTGCCTTTGGCATTAATTCCTCATCACTTTTTCTTGGCAATCTGATTGGTCCCTTGATCGGCAGCACGATTGCAGCCGCTTATAATATTAGGATGGTATTTTATGTGACGATGTCTATCTTGATTATCAATGCGTTCATTATTGCGTTTAATCGCAAACTTGCTCCTGCCATGGTGAATCAAACAGAACAAGTAAGTAGTCACTAATTGTTCTATATTAATGTTATAATACATACAAGGTTAATGAAAACGAATACAGGGGGAGAAGGTATGGGACAATACGAAGAATACCTGAAACAAGCTGATTGGGCGGAAGAGGAACAGTATTTTTCTTGGCACGGAACTAGCAATCCGAAAGTGAACATTATTCACGAGGCGATTGATCGGCATGTTGACAATGATAAGGGCAATGATCCAGCACTTTTTTATTATGATGGGAATCGTTCTGTGACGTGGAGTTTTAAAGAGGTACAGGAAATGTCGAACCGATTCGGGCACATTCTCAAAGACTTGGGAATTAGCTTAGGTGATCGGGTTTTTTTGTATATGTCTCGCTCGCCGGAGTTGTATGCGGCATTGGCAGGTATTATTCGCATCGGTGCTGTGGCAGGACCTCTTTTTGAAGCGTTTATGACTGATGCGGTCAGGGATCGATTGCAAGATAGCGAGGCGGTTGCCGTGGTGACCACTCCTGCACTGTTACCTCGTCTGCCGCTTGATGATCTACCTGATCTTAAATACGTGATTGTCAGCGGGTGGGATGGATCGAGCGAATTGAATCGAATAGGCGGAGAAGGCAAAACATTTATATCTTATGACAAGGCGATGAATGAAGCAAAAAAGGATGACATAACTGAGTTTGTTGATTTGGAAGATTCTGTATTGCTGCATTATACGTCGGGTTCAACAGGTAAGCCAAAGGGTGTGGTGCATGCGCATCGCATGATGGTTCATCAGCATCGCTCGGGCAGAATTGTCTATGATTTTAAGCCAGGTGATGTGTACTGGTGTACTGCTGATCCTGGTTGGATTACAGGTACATCGGCAGGGACAATTGCACCTTGGTTACATGGCGTCCCGATTGTGGTTCGTGGGGGTCGTTTCAAACCAGAAGATTGGTATGAAACCATTGAACGTTTCAAAGTAAGCGTGTGGTTCAGTGCACCAACAGCATTTCGTATGCTGCTGGGCGCAGGCGATCAACTAGCGCAAAAACATGATCTTAGTTCGCTTCGACATATCTTAAGTGCAGGGGAACCACTGAATCCTGAGGTACTGCGCTGGGGACAATCGTTATTTGGTCTTCCAATTAACGACAATTGGTGGATGACAGAAACCGGTTCTACATTGATCACTAATTATCCATTTATGACGATTAAGCCTGGTTCAATGGGTAAACCGCTACCAGGCATTGAAGCGGCAATCATTGATAATGCGGGTAATTTAGTTCCACCTAACACAATGGGCAATTTGGCCATTCGCAAAGGGTGGAGAGGGATGATGAAGAGTATCTGGAAGAATGAAGAGAAATTCCAGACTTATTTTGTTGGCGACTGGTATGTGTCGGGTGATTCTGCTTATCAGGATGAAGAAGGATATTTTTGGTTCCAAGGGCGGATTGACGATGTGATCAACACTTCTGGGGAACGAATAGGACCGTTTGAAGTAGAGAGCCGTTTGGTGGAACACCCGGCGGTAGCTGAAGCTGGCGTTATCGGTAAACCAGATCCATTGCGTGGGGAGATTATTAAGGCGTTTATCTCGCTGCGTGAAGGGTTTGAACCAAGCGAAGAATTGAAAGCGGAAATTATCCGTTTTGTAAAGGAAGGATTAGCGGCTCACGCTGCGCCAAGGGAACTTGAATTTAAGCAAAGTCTACCCAAAACACGCAGTGGCAAAATTATGAGACGGGTATTAAAAGCATGGGAGCTAAATCTGCCGACAGGAGACTTGTCGACGATGGAAGATTAATCATTTATAATTGAATATAATGTGAGACGAAAAGAGTCCGTAAGGACTCTTTTTTTGTAAGAAAAGGAGGTCTTCTTCGGTGAAAATTTTACTGGTGGAGGACGACTATCGGCTGGCGAAGCTGTTGAAAAGAGGATTATCCAAAGTTCATCTGGTGGATTGGTTAGATCATGGCCAATTGGGTCTTGAACAAGCATTACATGGTGATTACGATTTGCTTATTTTGGATGTCAAATTACCTGGGTTAGACGGCATATCGCTTTGCAAAGCGTTACGCGATCAGAATGTGAATTCATCTATTATTATGTTGACGGCTCGTGATAGCGTGGAAGATAAAGTGGAGGGTTTTGCTGCAGGTGCTGATGACTATCTGACTAAACCGTTCTCATTTTTGGAACTCGATGCGAGAATTCAAGCACTTTCGCGTAGGCCGAAGCAATTTGTTGATGAAAGTGTGATACAAGTGTGTGATCTTGCCATGTACCCGCATTTGTTTGAGGTGAAAAAAAGTGGTGTGAGCATTGAATTGACGAGAAAAGAATTTGCCTTGCTAGAACTTTTTATGCGTAATGTGAATCGTATACTTTCCAGAGAACAAATTTTGGATCGTGTGTGGGGGTCAGATGAAGTACCAATGACCAATGTGGTCGATGCGCTGGTGGTGAGACTTCGTCAAAAAATAAATACAAAAGATCAAGCTCTTATCCAAACAGTTCGTGGATTGGGCTATAAAATGACGCCATGATAGAGACGATGATGGTTTCGGAAAAGAAAATGCTGCGCAAGATTCAGTGGCGGTTGGTCATGTGGCTGGTCACCGCATTTGTGTTGTTCGGAACAGGGTTAGCTGCTGGGACTTTTTATGTACTAAAAAATCAACTGATGTATCAAAATCAAGTAACGCTTGAGCAGGGATGGGAAGCCAGAACAAGTGAAGCGCTTGATTTGTTGACATCCGATCATCACGATCACCACTTTCCATCCTCTGATCAAGCACCTCATGAACTGGATGCGGTATGGGTGATCAATAGTGAAGGACAGGTATTACGGACTGGTTTGTCTCCTGTCAGCGATCCGAGCATCATCACGCGTTTGATTCTACACGCGGGAACCTCTTTGTCCCGTCAGAAAAATGTTAATTTTTTTACTACTCGTATTGGCGATACTACCGTTTTAATAGGTGCCATGCCATTATTTAAAGACCATCATTATGTGGGTTATTTAGCTAGCGCAAGTTCGCTTGCTGGGATGACAAAAACACTGCATGAGCTATACCTAATTGATCTTTATTTCGGGGTGATCAGTTTACTAGCTATTGTTCTGATCACGCGTATACTATCGGGTCGTGCGCTTATTCCTATTCGCAATGCGCTAGCAAGACAGCGCAACTTTGTCAATGATGCCGCTCATGAGTTGAGGACACCACTGGCTATTTTACGTGGTACGCTGGAGTTGACGTTGGGTGAGGATCATCTGCCTGTGATACGAGGTGCCTTGCAAGACGGGTTGGACGAAGTGGATTATTTATCAAGTCTGGTGGGTAATTTGTCTACGCTAGCACGAATGGAATCTGGGACTTTAGATATGGATTGGCAGACGGTGGATCTTTATGAAATTGCTAAGACAGTTATCGCTGCGCTGACAGCTCTTGGTGAGATGACCAAGGTGCGTCTCCTCATTGAATCATCTGGCTCTGCAAAGTTACAAGGTGACCCAGTGCGACTGCGGCAGCTTTTGGTCATATTGCTGGAGAATGCAATAAAATACAATGTGGAAAATGGACAAGTGCGTGTGAGTATACAACCACAAAGTCAAGGCTGGCAGTTAATAGTTGAGGATACGGGAGTGGGAATTCCGCTAGCAGATCTTCCGCATATCTTTGATCGTTTTTTTCGCAGCATTAAAACGGCATCATACCAAGAAGGCAGTGGAATTGGCTTGGCCATTGCGGCGTGGATCATTGATCGTCATCGTGGGAAAGTGACGGTACAGAGTGAATTAGGGACCGGAACTACGTTTAAGGTGTGGTTGCCGGCACATAAATAAAATATTAATGAAAATTTCATCTAGATATCATTTTTACCGTTTATCCTTGTCTCAATGAATACAAGGTGAGGGGTAAGGTATGGTGGTATCACGTTCTGAGCGAAAAAATAAGATTCGTCGGTCGATTAAGCCCTCTGCACCACTTGGGGTGTGGCTAATGGTCTGGCTTGTGATGGCGTTGCTCACGAGCCTTGTTGTATGGGGGCTGTCGCACAATCCACTTTACGCAAGTAAATCTTTCTGGCTGGTGAGTAGGGCGGCTGCGATTTCTGCTTATGTGATGGTAACGATCATCGTTGTCGTGGGACTGGTACTTAGCCATCCTCGCAATAAAGATACTTGGCAAGTATCAAAACCTGTGCTGCCGTTGCATCAGGCGCTCATTCCTGTCTTTTTGTCACTACTAGTCACACATCTCGTGTTTACCATATGGGATGCAAAATCTGGGGTACTACCTATAAACGTGCTGTTGCCCTTACATGCACATTATCGACCATATGCCATGTTGTTAGGTTCATTGGGAATAGGATTGCTGTTGATCGTGTTATTGACAGCACTTTGGCCAGGTGTGTTTCGCAGCACTTGGATGAAGGTTCATCGCTCGGCTCCTTTTATCTGGTTAGTGGTGTGGCTACATGGGCTATTTGCAGGCACAGATGTGATTAGCTTTTATTACCTCTATCTTTTTACAGGGGCAATGATAATCGGATTATATTTGTGGCGGCATTGGGTGAGATCTGTGCGCGCAATCAAAAAAAATTCAGCTTCGGGAGAAGTCATAAGGGGTTGAGTTTACCATGTGGTTAAAAAGATTCATTCTCTTAGCTGGAGGTGCCAGCATCGCTGTTCCGATGTGGCTGATTGCGCAGTCAGGGATGGGTACACCTACTGTCAGCGATACTGCTGCGCCATCTACTAATTTTATTAAAACACTCGCTGGGTTGCAGGCTAATCTTGCGCAGGTGCAGCAAAAAAATCAATTGGCCGAAAAAAACTTACAGCAAATACAAGCAAAATGGATGAAATGGAAAAATCAAAATGCGAAATTATTAACCATGCTGCAAACGGCTCGCACTGAAAACTTGTCTTTACAAAATGCAGTAATGAAATGGCAAGCTGCAGCCAATCAACCGCATGTACATACGGTCACAGGGGCTTCGGGACACGGGGATCATGGAGATGGAGGTGATGGGTTTGGTGACTAAATCACGCAAAACCACGGTTTATGTGGTAGTAGGAATTTCCGGTGTGGCGTTGTTTGGTAGCTTGCTTTATGCCATGACGTTAAGTAGTTCGCTTCCTGTAGCGCCCAGTGCAACGACGGGGTACAATCTGAAACTGCAGCAACAAATGCAGGCAATATATCGAAAAATATACAGTCTAGAGGTGAGTACGGATCACTTGAACGCGCAAATTAGTCAAGTGAATCAACAAATCTCAGGTATTTCTACAGCGAAATTGAATGTTAGCATGCCTACTACAAAATTTTCTCTGCCTCCAGTAACGCAAACTATTACCGGTGCTTCAGGCATTGTATACTAAGCAGGTGACAGAGTGGCTATATTTACAGAAAATTATCGTGCAATGAGTTCACCTTTTACCGTACGAGTAGATCTGCCACATGCGGATGCTAACACGGAAATGAGGGTGAGGCAACTATTTTCGCGGCTACAACAGGCAACGCAGACATTGGAGCAATGTCTGTCGCGGTTTCGCGCGGATAGTGAGTTGTCCTCGGTCAATTCACGTGTGGGTGAGGTGACGAGAGTATCCTTGCTTTTTGCAAGTGTGCTTAAAAAAGCTGATGAAGCTTATCAGCTAAGTGGTGGTCTGTTTGATCCAAGAGTCATCCAGGTATTGCAGGACATAGGCTATCCTGGGGTATTGAATGGCAATCCGAGCAACACACATCATGATCCAACAGAGCATGTATTGGGAAATTCATTGGTTATTTGGCACGCAGAGGATGTTATCGAACTTACCGCGCCTATTGAGCTTGGCGGTATTGGCAAAGGGTATACGGTAGATTTTTTAGCGAAACAGGTCTTGCAGACGTTTGCAGCCGAAGAAATGTCTGGATTTTTGGTCAATGCTGGTGGTGATGTGGTACTTCATGGCAGACAGGAAAATGGTGAACCATGGACGGTAGGGGTAGAAAATCCTTTTTCTTCAAAAGAGATTTTTGCGGCGCTGACATGTGCTGATCAGACGGTGGCGATCTGCACGAGTTCAAAATGGCGACGCAAGTGGTTATACCAAGGGCAAGAAATGCATCATTTGATTGATCCTCGTACGGGTTCTCCTGCACGTACAGATGTGATGAGTGTCACAGCGCTTGCACCAGAGGCCGCTATCGCCGAAGTCATGACTAAAATGGTGTTCCTTGAAGGGGAATGTCGCAGTGAATGTGTGGATTCATCGCAGGTGCTAATGATTAATGAACGAAGGGAACTTTTGTATACGTCTTCGCTGACTGATCATTTGGCATGGGTAACGCCTGAGGCGAGTCGTGTGCAACAGCTAATGTAAAATGCGTTGGTATTTTAGTGGTACCAAGACAATCCTTTTGCCCATACATTATCGTAATGTTTTGTAGAATGCGGAAGGGTGTTGTCAAAATGCCGAATTTACCACTCATTCACGTGGGATCGAAAGGTTCTTATGTGACGTTGCTGCAATTAAATTTAGATGGATTAGCCTTAAATTACAACAATTTTGCTGTTGATGGTGTATTTGATAATAAAACAAGTGATGCACTAAAAAATTTCCAGGATCGATTTACCTTGAATCCCTCAGGTGCCACTGATACCGCGACGTGGAAAGTGTTGGATGCCAATGTCAAAGCAGTGCAGAAATTATTGAATAGTAGAGGCTATCCTACTTTAAAACCTGACGGTTGGTACGGGCCTTTGACGAAGAATACCGTGCGTAAATTTCAGTCTGATAATGAATTGTATCCGTCAGAAATTGTAGACCCAAGAACGCGGCAAAAATTATTTAATCCTCATCCAAAAGATAATTTTGAATCTCGTCCTACTTCCATTGAATTAAGCTCGCTTCATCCTCGTGTCGCAGCACTTGCTAAAAAATTCCTTGCATTAACTCAGGAGAATCATTTGGACGTCCGGATTTATACTGCGTTTCGAAGTTGGGATGAAGAGGATCACTTGTATGCACAAGGGCGATGGGCTCCGGGTCAGATTGTGACCAATGCTAGGGGCGGCGACTCTTATCACAATTGGGGGCTTGCCTTTGATGCGGCACCCTATGAGCATGGTGCCATGACCAGTGATATCGCTAAATTTAAGCACATGGGCGCGCTTGGGGAACAGGTGGGATTGCAGTGGGGCGGTACTTTTCGGAGTCTCGTCGATTATCCGCATTTTCAATATACATTTGGGCTCAACACTTGGGATTTGCTCAATGGCGTCAGGCCACCCACGAACTAATAGCGAACACTTGATGTGGTTATTGGGGAGCCGGGGCGAGAGGCAGCGAAGGCGCTCTCTCACGCGCGTTACACGCGCAAAGTCGTTCGCCGCCTTCGCTGCCTCTCACATCCGTTGTCCACAATCATATGCAAAAAACATGTCATCAGAGTATAGTTAAACAACCTTTGCTTTGCTGGGATAATAGTACAAAACCCCGGCGACGATTAATCCCACTATCCATGCAAAGTCAGCGTCACCAAAAGCTTTAGCTAAGAAACCAGTGTATAGCGTAGTATTCATGAATGGGAATTCAAGGATGATCGCGACGACGTAAGCAATGATGGCAGTCCAATTGACATCTTTATATGTTCCTCCTCGTGTGAAAATAGATGGCAGGTCGTATTTTCCTTTTCTGAGGAAATAAAAGTCCACCAAGTTGATCGCCGTCCAAGGAACGAGAAAGTAAAGCAAAAGCAGTAAAAAGTTAGAATAGTTATTTAGGAAATTGCCTTGTCCCCAGATTGAAATTCCCGTACCCACGATGGCGATGATGATCGCTATCGTGGCGCGTGATGAACTCTTAAAAGTCCATTTGGTAAATGGACTGACAGTGGTGGTAATCGACATAAAACCGCCATATAAGTTCAATACATTAATGGCAATAGCTCCAAGCAAAACCACGATGTATACGATCCATGTCAAGTGATTGCCTGCAAGTGAGGCAATATAGTTGGTGGTGTTTGCGTTATAAGCGCTTGAAGCAATTTGGGCTCCTGCAGCACCGATAATCATCATCCAAATAGACCCAATCACTGACCCTAGATAAGAATACCAAAAAGTAGATCCAATAGAGGTTTCGCTGGGCAGATACCTAGAATAGTCAGCCACATAAGGTGCATAAGTGATTTGCCATGTGGCCACAATGGACAGAACAAGAAAGAATGGACCAAA
>DAIELO010000239.1 GCA_027341705.1 Caryophanales bacterium | reverse complement strand
AAATCCAAACATGCAAATTTTTAACTAGTTTATCCATAATTGCATGAATGCATAACAATATGTGGTGGAACGCACATTGCAACTTTTCTAAGCATGTTATAATCGTAAGGAAATGGGAGTGTGCTGGATAGATGTGACTGTGGAGGTTATGAGCGTGGTGCCTGATAGCATTTCAGAGGGTCTTCTCGTGTTATTTGTTGGATTTAATCCTTCACCTGCTTCAACAGCTGCGGGGCATCCTTATGCGCACCGGAGTAATCGTTTCTACAAAATTCTGTATTCCTCCGGTCTTACTCCCATTTTGCACCTCCCATCTGATAGTCGTCGTCTGCGAACACTATACGGGTATGGGTTTACCAATATCGTGGCAAGAACTACGCAACGAGCAGATGAACTCACTAAAGAAGATTATGATGGCGGTAGGCAAATACTGATACGAAAATTGCATCGCTATCGCCCGAAAATTGTCTGTTTTGTTGGCAAAACCGTCTATAACAAGTATTCGCTCAAACGCCGATCAACTTTTGGGTTTCAAGATAGACCGCTGATTCCTGAAGTCTATGAATTTGTAGGTCCTGCGACTAGCGGATTAGTGCGAATGGCTTTTGCTGAGCAGGTTTCGATTTACAAAGAGTTATCCGATTTTCTCAACATAATAAGAGCCACCGGTTATCATCCTCCGACGACTGAAGATTGATCAAACATAAGTCCACGCGCGCACGACTACCATAGCTCTGCCGTTACCAACTCACCGTCCTGAAGTTCATCTCCTGGTTCGACTCTGACTAATGCATTAGCACTTAAAAAACGAGACATTGAACCTGCTGATTGATCTCCGCCAACATCAATCCACCATTCTCCTTGATGCGTAAATAAGCGACCCGTTAAAAATCGGGTGTGCTTCACTTTGCGTTTGTTGGGTGCTTGATACAATCGAGCGGACATCTGGTGCACGCCCTGATCTTGTACTTGTAACATCTTGCGAATGGCAGGTAACAACAGCACTTTAGCATTGACAAAGGCTGCTGGCGGATTGCCTGACAACGCGAATACTAATTTCCCCTTGAAAAGCCCTACATACACGGGTGTGCCTGGACGCATGTAGACCCCCCAAAACAGTCGCTGGACGCCTAATGATTCTAATGCTTTGGGTGTCACATCAAAGTCACCCACTGACACGCCGCCTGTCGTCACGATCATGTCATCATGTAGCAATGAATCGTGTAACTTTTCACGCAGTTGCGAGAAATCATCGATGATCGCCAGATGGGGACAAGGGTTTGCTCCTGCTTGTTGGATCAGTGCACTTAGCATCGGGGTATTGCTGTTAAATACATGCCCAGGTGCCCACTGCTGATGGGGATCAATGATTTCGCTGCCCGTCGCAAAAATGCCGACTTGGGGTGGGGTCATCGTGGTGACGGTGGTCACTCCTTGCGAGGCGAGCATAGCCATTTCCACGGGGCCAATTTGTCTGCCTTTGGCTAACAGCAAGTCGCCTGCCTTGACATCTTGCCCACGTAACTGGATCGCTTCTCCTTTTGCAACCGAGCGTAATACGGATACCGCCGAATCGGTGTCTGTCGTTACTATTTCGGTAAATTCTTGTTGTATTAGTGTATCGGCACCATTTGCAAGTGGTGCACCTGTCATCGTGCGAAATGCCTCGCCTGTCTCCAGATTCATCGTCGGCACGGTGCCAGCGGGAACATGTGCGCTGATCCGCAGGCGGACGGGGTTGTCTCTTGTGGCGAGCTTGATATCGTCATAGCGTACGGCATAACCATCTAACATCGCCCTGTCAAATGCCGGAGCATCGTACTTCGCATAGATATTTTCGGCCAGTGTTTTCCCTAACCCATTGATCAAATCACAAGCTTCTGTTTTTTCATACACGCTGTGCGCAAAAATTCGGATCAACGCTTCCTCGATTGAAATCAAGTCATCCATTCGCATGCCTCCATCTATTCTGGCAGATATCCGACCTTCATTAATAAATCATCGTAACGAGTGACCATTACCACGTGACACAATATTATCTCATATTCATGTGTTATGTGTGATTTAGATCACCATTTGTAAAGTGCAGCGGTGGTAATCTTGCGACAATTAAGTGGGGGGATGTGTGAATTGAGTGGTCCTGCATTAACAATTAGGGATTCGCACCATGCTATTCATGAGGCCGCTTTTTTGGAGGCGGAGGAATTGACGGTTGAACTAAGACGGTGTGTCATCGCCAGAGATGAGAAAGTAGGCATGGAGATTA
>DAIELO010000238.1 GCA_027341705.1 Caryophanales bacterium | reverse complement strand
CAAATCTTGCGTGAATATCCGCCTTCCAAAAATGGTGAATTGACGATTAATGACGTGCCTATCGAAAACATCACACTGCAAGAACTACATGGTTGGCTTGGTTATGTGCCACAGGATTCAATGTTGTTTTCGCGTACGGTGGAACAAAATGTTCGATTTGGTGCAGCCGATGCCACTGACGAAGAGGTAGCCAATGCGCTGGAAAAAGCGAGTTTTCTTCAAGATATTTCGACGTTGCCTGATGGACTACAGACGCTGGTCGGTGAAAAGGGTGTATCACTTTCTGGTGGCCAAAAGCAGCGCATTGCCTTGGCGCGGGCACTTGTGATTGATCCGGAGATTTTGATTCTCGATGATGCCATGTCAGCGGTGGATGCGAGAACGGAGGCACATATTGTCGAGGCCATCCGAACTTCGCGTAAAGGCAGAACGACGTTAATTGCTACACATCGGTTATCTGCCATTGAGCATGCAGATTGGATCATTGTGTTGGAAGATGGCGAAATTGTAGAATCAGGTTCACATGAAGCGTTAATGTCCAATCGCAAGTGGTATTATGAGCAGTATTTTAGGCAACAGGCTGAAGAGGTGATACAATGAATGTAAATAAACGGTTATTTCATTATGGCACATTATATAAACGCACGTTTATTATCGCTATTATTATGTTGATCATTGCCGTAGTGGCTGACTTAAGCGGACCCATGATCGCCAAAAATCTGATCAATAATCATATCGTGGGAATTGAACAAACGTGGTACGAGACGCCTGGTGCAGTGCCTGATGCGGTGTTATTTCATGGTCACTATTATAAGCGCAGCAGTTATTTTACTCCTTCAGAGAAAAAGGGTACTGCGGTCAGTTTGGTTCAAGTTGATCAAACATTTTACTTTGTGCACCACGCATATGTAAGTGGTGCAACATCTTCGGCAGTGCATGGCATCCCGCTTACACGGCAACAGTTATTTGATTTTTATCAACCTGAAATCCCTAAAATGATTTGGCTCGCAGTGATTTATTTTGCATTGATTCTGGTATCTGCAGTATTCACCTATGGGCAACGATTCCTTTTACAGGTGTCTGCTAACCGCATCTTGCAGCGTATGCGTCAGGACGTCTTTCGGCAGATGGGGAGATTGCCTATTGCTTATTTTGATAATCTTCCGGCAGGCAAAATAGTCTCTCGCATTACCAATGATACAGAAGCCATTCGGGAGTTTTATGTGACGGTAGTGGCGAATTTACTGTCTAGCATGGTGAACATGATAGGCATCTACATCGCCTTGTTCATTCTTGATGTTCAACTTGCCCTGATGTGCTTGCTGTTATTGCCGATTCTTGGCGTCTGGATTGTGTTGTATCGCAAGTACGCAGTGGCCGTGAATCATCACATTCGACTGTTGCTAAGTGACATCAATGCGACCATTAACGAGACGATTCAAGGTATTCCGATCATCCGTGCTTTTCATCGACAGGCGCGTACGTTAGATGAATTTAATGAGTTGAATACGCGATTTTACAAGGGACAAATTCGCTTGCTTATGATGAATTCAGCAAGTGGATGGAACTTAGTCGGTGTGATGAGAGGGATATTCTTTGTGGCTCTCATTGCGTATTTTGGTTATCGTGCTTTGCATTTAGAAGGCGTGATTGAGTTTGGGGTACTGTATGCTTTTGTCGACTATTTGAATCGATTGTTTCAACCGGTGGTGCAAATCATTAATCAGCTATCGGGCATGGAACAGGCTCGTGTGGCCGCAGAACGGGTATTTCAACTGCTGGATGAGGAGGGGGTCAACGTCGCGAGTGGCGTGATGGACAGGTATCAAGGAAACGTGAAATTCGAGGATGTATTTTTCACGTACGATGGCAAGCAAGATGTACTGAAAGGTATTTCCTTTGAGGCGAGACAAGGGCAGACGATCGCGATGGTGGGCCATACCGGATCTGGTAAAAGTTCGATCATGAACCTACTTTTCCGATTCTATGATCCGCGTGCCGGGTCAGTGACCATTGATGGTATCAATATTGGCGAATTGCCGCGCCAGCATGTGCGCAAACACATGGGGATTGTCCTTCAGGACCCCTTCCTATTCACTGGTACGATTGCGACTAATGTCAGTTTGGAAGATCCATCGATACCAAGAGAGCGGGTTGATCAAGCGCTGCGAGAAGTGGGTGCCGATCAATTGTTGGGACATTTACCAAATAGTTGGGATGAACCTGTGCTTGAAAAAGGTAGCACTTTGTCAGCCGGTCAGCGTCAACTCATTTCGTTT
>DAIELO010000237.1 GCA_027341705.1 Caryophanales bacterium | reverse complement strand
TTATGGCGGAAGATGCGTGCATTTCAGCGCTGAAAAAGGCGGAAGTGTATGCAGCTTCCACGAATTTAGCGAGAGATTTGGCAAATGAACCTTCTAATATTTTGCGGCCTAGTGTACTTGCTGAATTTGCCCGTACTCATTTTGAGAACACAGGCGTCAGCGTGACAGTTTGGGATGAAGATAAGCTGATTGAAGAACAGATGATGGGGCTTATTGCTGTGGGGAAAGGCAGTGTGCACAAACCTAGGTTCATTGAAATGAGCTATCAGACAGATGAATCACTTCCCCTTATTGCGTTAGTGGGTAAAGGACTTACATTTGATACAGGCGGCATCAGCCTGAACAGTGGACGCGATATCAGCAATATGCGCATGGATATGTCTGGTGTCGCAGCAGTTACTGGCGCGCTGGATGCACTAATGAGAACCGGTGCAAAGTGTAATGTCGTAGGGTTGATTGCTCCCGCTGAAAATTCTCCAGATGGGGCGTCGATGCTACCTGGGGAACTTATTATGTATCGCAACGGAATGTCTGTGCAGGTGGCAAATACTGATGCGGAAGGTAGGTTGGTGCTTGCAGACGCGTTACTACGTTCACATGAACTGGGGGCAAAGTATGTGATTGATATTGCCACCTTAACGGGTGCCGCCGCGAGTGCACTGGGCACAAAATACGCAGCAGTTTTTGGTCATGATGAAATCGTCAACGATCTTCGACCATTAGGCGAACATACTGGGGACTTTTTGTGGCCAATGCCGATGCCAAGTGAATATAAAAGCCAATTAAAAAGCAACTACGCCGATATTATGAATATTGGTAAAGGGCTAGGCGGCGCGATTACAGCTGCCTTATTCCTGCAGCATTTTGTGAATGAGGAGCAAGTTTGGGCACATATTGATATGGCAGGGCCAATGGAGGCAGAACGAACAGAAGGCTATCACCCAAGTGGAGCTACAGGTTTTGGCGTGCGTGTCATGGCAGAATACGTGCTGCGAAAATCGTTAACGGTGAATTAATGATTGGCAACTCACTGTGAAGAACCCATTGTTTGCTGAATTGACCACAAATTTTAACTCCCTTTATGGATTCAATTCAGTTATACTGTGTTCAGAGCAAGAATGAATTACTCAACAAGAGAATGCCCCCTAATCAGGTTGGTTTACCGCAGGGGGCATTCCTTGTTATCTATTGAAGAAGGCAGGAGCTACATATGCTTTATGGTCTAATTACTGAACAAAGTCGCAAGGCAAAAGCGGCTCGTTCGTTGTTTGAGGCAGTAAAGAGTAAAGGTAAGGCAGTGCCGATGACGGATGACAAAATACTTGAATTTGCCGTGAGCAGCGGGTTTCAGGTGCCGGCGGAAGAGCATTCGCGGATCTTAAAACTACGCATGCATGATGAACATATGAGTCCGTATTTCAAGACAAATATGAATTTATTTCATTTGTTGATGATGGATGAAAAAACAGAAGTTTACGTCTATCAAACTGATCAGGGAATACTTTTCGTATTTGAAGGGCTTCCGAATAACCCTCAGCCATTTGGTTCAAGCGGTCACGACATGAGATAGTCGACATTTCGTAATTTTATGGCTTTTTTAAACGCAAAGTGCACTAACCACATCAAATACCCGATCAAAAGTAAATTGGCGGTAAACCCTTGAGCCATCGCAAATGTGTCATAGATTCCATGCAATAACGCCGGAATGACGTAGGCGCGCCAGAGTGGCGCTGATTTGAATTGGCTTTGGCTAAATAAATTTCCCATGACGACGCCAAACATCGCATGCGCTGGAACCGCAGTAAATGCCCTTACAAATGCAGTGGACAATCCGTCACTGGTAATGTATAGGAAATTTTCAACGAGAGCAAATCCCATGCTGATGGTGACAGCGTATACGATACTGTCGAAAGGTTCGTTCACCCACGGTTTTTTATATACAAATCGATAAAATACCAATGCTTTTCCGCCTTCTTCTACGACACCAGCAACAAAAAAGGCTGTAAATAATGAACTTAAAAAAGGCAATGATGGCGAAAAAGTGGTGGCGTAAGTGTTTAGCATCTCTCTTTCTAGCCAGCTAACGGGCAGAACAACGACAGCACCCATGATTACCAGTTTCCAGATCTGGCGGGGGGCTTCTTTGTGGCGATCATAAAAATACACCACAAATATGATTAGGGCTGCTGGTAAGATGGCAGCAATCAAGTCAGCCAACATGATGTTCCCTCCTTTTTTTATTACATAACGTTTGCTGTTTCAACGAAGATCATTCAACACGGTGAGAAATCATTGC
>DAIELO010000236.1 GCA_027341705.1 Caryophanales bacterium | reverse complement strand
GACAACGCCACGACATATTTTGTGTAAAAAGACGATAAGGAAACAAACATAGTCGTCACGAGTTGAATCAATAAACTCGCCAATACATACACGACGAAGCGTTTGTTTTTCAAAGTTTGCGCAATTGCCTCTTTTAGTTGCAGTGACGTTTCGCGATACATGGGATTCTCAAAACATCCAGCAAGTGAGACGTACAGGGAGATAGCTCCAATTATCGCAAATACCATGCCCATGGTGCCCCATCCCAAAATTTGCCCCATTGATTTTGCGAGCGCCACGCCAATAATCATTCCTATTATACCAAAAAACTGCTGTAATGCAGCCACATACGCACGATCCGACTTCATCTGATACATTTCGGGATAAAGAGCTCCAATATTAAGTGCCGTCACTGTAAAAGCAAGGTCAAACAAGAGCGTCACGACAAAGTAATAGATGAGATAGCCATGAGACACAACCGGGTGAAATAAGAGCAGAAACAACAGCGCCAATGGTAGACTAGCAAACAGGATATACGGAATTCTGCGACCAAAACGAGTGTTCGTGCGATCACTGAGATGCCCTGCCAAAAAGTTAAAGAAAGAACTCACCACACCAAAAAATATCATGCCAATTGACAATGACTCACCTGAAACGTGCAACACAGTGACATAATAAAATATGGCCACAGTATTAAACGCTTGCCACAATAAATTAATACCAAACTGGTTAAATCCATACGCCCATTTTTTGAACCTTGAACCCAAAATGTCACCTCTCAAGCGATTATTGCTTGCGCACGAATTTGACCTTCAATCAGTCCCACCAAGGCGTCAAACGCCACTCGGTCATGCACATCCTCATGAAGACGATGATGCCACTGTTCCCACGTGCTACCTAGCAACCCTCGTTCAGTCAAAAAGCGCGTGATCGGACAAAGCGATTCAGGTTCTGCGTGCTTATGGTGCGCGTGGTTTTGTTTCCAAAGGTATGCTAATGCACCTAAATACGAATGCACAGCACCTTGCTCAATAGGCAACACAAACTGTTTTTTCCAATTTGAAATTTGCTGCATAGGCATTGGCCTAGCTAATCCGTATCCCTGCCCAAAATGAGCCCCTAAAATGGCCATCGCTTCAATCATGTTCTCATTTTCTAACCCTTCCACCACTACCTCCCACTCTAGATCACGGCCAATGCGAATCAATGAGCCTACCAGATGTAGCGTCTGTAACGGTTTAATAAATAATCTAGCGAGTAATCCCCTGTCAATTTTAATCATATCAAATGGCAACGTAGACAGTCTTAAAAAATTACTATACCCCGACCCCAGATCATCAATAGCCAGCTTGATTCCTAGTGATGATAAGCGGTCAAACGTTGCTTCTTGAGCACTCATTGCAAATTCCTGTGTTTCCAAAATCTCCAACGTGATCTGCGAAGGTGCCACATGATGTCGTTGTAATACTTCTTGTACCCAGTCTGGGCACTTATGATCAAGCAACGTGGAAGGAGCTAAGTTGATCGACAACTCACATGATGTCGTAGGATCTGCATCATCGCAAAGGAATTCGAGCGCTTGTTCCAATCCCAATTGAAACAAGCGATCAAGTTCTACTTTTCCGAGCAGGGGAATAAAAATATCAGGTGCAATTATGCTTCCCTCGCCTGTTTGCAAACGTGCTAATACTTCGAATTTCGTGGTGGAACCCGTACGCAGATCGACAACTGGCTGTGCATACATGACTAGTCCACCAGAAAATAATAAGGAGCGATAGTGTTGGGCGATTATATTAGGAAGAATTGCAGCGGAAGATGACGTATGACAGTGAGCCCAAATTTCACTCCAGCGCGTTAACAATCCATTTGCAAATACATGCATCCATTCCGATTCAAACTGATTGGGAAAAGCACCATACAGTCCAATCAGTGCCACGGAATTGCGATTCACATCTAAAATAGGAACTACCAGCAAAGAACGAATACCAAATTGATCAAATATCTGATGCCAAATCTGAAATTTAGGGTTTCTCGCATAAGATGGTGTACTGCGAATTTGTGCGCTTTTCCAGGCGTCTGCAATCAGACTCTGCCCTTGCGGAATATGCACATCCATCACGGCCTGTACACCAGGCGAAAGCAATGCGGCGGCCATGTCACTTGCATACTTTCCCGCACTATTTTCAACGACAAACTCACCCTGATGATTCAACCGAATGAGCAACACACTGCGTATACCTGGCAACTGCCCCAACGCGGTCAGCCCTTGTTCTGACTCATCCGCCCACGGCGTCCCAGCGATGGGGAGGGGCAGCGTCA
>DAIELO010000235.1 GCA_027341705.1 Caryophanales bacterium | reverse complement strand
TAGCCGACAATGCTTCAGAATTGAATTCTCGGGTCGATAAGACCATACAATATATCAGCGATCAAATTTCCCAATACTGTCATCAAGCCAATGAATACAGTGATCCCCATAATTATCGGGTAATCCCGAGAATTGACTGCATCCCAATACAGTAGCCCCATGCCTGGATAATTGAATACTTCCTCAACAAATAACGCTCCACTAAGCAGAGAAGGCAGGGAAAGACCTAGCAATGTAATGAGCGGTAAAATGGAATTGCGCAACGCATGAACAAAGATGACACGGAATTCCCGCGCCCCTTTCATTCGCGCTGTTCGCACGTAATCTTGAAGCAACGACTCGCGCATGGACGATCTCATATATCGTGCCCAACCAGCCACCGATACCAAAAACAGTGCGGCAATCGGCAATATAAGATGCTTCGCCCAGTCCCCAAATCCCGGATTGGAAAGTTGAGTGCTTACAATTCCGCCCGAAGGCAACCAGTTCAAATTGATAGAAAAAACAATGATCAACAGGACAGCTAGCCAAAATGTAGGCATGGAATAAAAGAAATAATTGATAATCGTTGCAATTTGATCGAATTTCGTATTTTCAAAATAAGCTTGGACAGAACCTAAAAACACTGCAAAAACATGCGCTAATAAAACGGCCACTACCACAATCACAATAGTATGAGGTAAGGCCTGTAGCATCAGTCCGACAACGGGTTTATCATAGGTATAGGAATAGCCAAAATTACCTTGAACAATATTTCCTAACCAGATAAAATATTGATCCCACAAAGGTTTATTTAACCCTAATGAAGCTGTCAATTCTTGCGCACGCAGTGGCGTATAGTGATTGCCCAATAATATCCGCACAGGGTTCCCAGGGACTATATGAATCAGGACAAAAGATAGAATCGTCACGCCCAAGACAGTAGGGATAGATTCGATGATTCGCTTGATTGTGTATTTAATCATGTCGCATCCCCCTCCTATCTTTCTCGAGTTTCAATGGCGTTTCGCAGTCCATCGCCAACTAAATTAATAGAAACTTGCGCAATCAGTATACAAAGACCTGGTGGGTAGATAAGCCACCATGAATTTTGAAACATATAATTCATGCCATCAGACAACATGCCACCCCAGTTGGGTGTCGGTGGAGGAAGCCCAAGACCTAGAAAACTGAGCGCTGCCATAGCCAAAATGGCGTCAGCAACTTGGAAAGTGGCTGCCACTAACACAGTGCCAAATATATTAGGGAGCAAGTATCGCAACATGATTCTAGAATTTTTAACTCCAATTGCTTGTGCCGCTTCCACATATACCTGATTTTTGATCATCAATGCTTCTGCGCGTACCAATCGGCTAACCCCCAACCAAGCAGTAGAGGCTAACACAAAAATCATGATCACCACACTCGGTTGAAATACTACATTCAAAAAAAGCAGGATAAATATCGACGGAATTGATAGCAAAATATCTACAATTCTCATCATGATCGCGTCTATCCAACCGCCCACCATACTACTAATCATTCCATAAAATGTTCCAAACACCATCGCTACTACGGCAGCGGCGAAACCCACCTCAAGCGAAGATTGTCCACCCAACATCAATTGTGCAAGGACGTTATGACCCACACTATCGGTTCCTAATGGAAACTGCGAAGATGGGTTATCATCAGTCACTAATAAATGGGTATTAATGGCGCTGTGACGGTATATTAGTGGGCCAACAAAGGAGAACAAAACTAACGCTAACAGTAATACAGCACCCAATTTCGTCATGCCGGAACGCCAAAAACGTTTCCATATGTTTGGCCGTTCATCATTAATTGTCTCTATTAAGGATACGTCAAGTGCTACAGGTTGCTGAATCATTGGAGCCCCTTTCACTCAGGGTGCCAGCACAGCACCCTGAGTAATTAAGAAGTATTAGCCTGTTTACTACATCAGTTGGAAGACACTGTCCAATACTGCATTTGCGGAAAGGCGGTCGCCGCATCTAAATACTTTAATACATTGTGAACAGTTGGTGCTGTCACTTCTAATGTTGCTACGTTTTGACCCCAAAGGAATGGCAACTCTTTTGCCGTATAATCTTCATAAGCAAAGAAGTGTTTCATGGTTTCTTGTGGCGTCGCATAAGGAATATGCGTGGCGTTAATGAGGGCATCTTCTTGTGCATTGCTGAACCCTGTCCCTGAAGGAGCAGTAGATGCAAACAATTGACCGCCAGTGGGGTAAAATCCTGGTCCATTATAATCCCATCCAGAGCCTACTGCCAACTGCCACGAACTGTCTTTTTTGTTGCTTGTG
>DAIELO010000234.1 GCA_027341705.1 Caryophanales bacterium | reverse complement strand
ATACTGGACACCAACTCCCACCATGGGAACGATTGATGGTGAAAATGCACGAGATAATGCCTACCATGTAGGATTTCCTGCACATGTAAACGTTTGGCTTGACTTGGAAGGGATTACTCAAGGCACCTCTTCGTTGACAGTTATTGACTATTGTAATAATTGGTATGACGCTGTAGCAGCTTGGGGATATATCCCTGGCATATATGTTGGGGCGAACAGTATTTTGACAGGAGATCAGTTGTATTATGATCTGAAATTCGGACATTACTGGCAGTCATTGAGCTCTGTTCCGACTCCCTCCGTTCGCGGTTATCAGATGATTCAGTCTGCAGCACAATCGTATTATTGTGTGCCAATTGACCGAGACACGACACAAATGGATAGCATAGGCGGTCAAGTACAATGGCTGCACCAGTGATTTCAGGTGCCAATCGTAGTCCCTTCAATCCAGAAACATTGGAGGGCATCGTCAATTTGCATACTTTCTTCACACTTTTTGTATATGCTGTGGTTAGCATATTTAATGAGGTGAAAATCTTGAATTTCACAACGCTTGTAGTTGATGATGAAGCTAATATGCGACAATTAATCCGCATTTATTTAAGCAGTGCTGGTTTCACCATCATTGAAGCGGAGTCTGGTAAGGCTGCACTCTCCAAGTTAGAGCAAGTGCATGTCCACATCATCATCTTGGATTTAATGATGCCGGATATGGACGGATTGAAAGTGGCGGAGTTGACTAAAAAAAAGTTTCCCACAATGCCCATTCTGATGTTAACCGCTCGCGGCACAATGGATGATAAAATTACGGGATTTGCGATAGGAGGCGATGATTACCTCGTCAAACCTTTTGATGGACGTGAACTCGTTGCTCGTACACAAGCCCTGCTGCGGAGGAGCTATCCTGCTTCGGCGGGTATTTATTTTCCCGCCATCCAGTTGACGATCGACGCAGAAGCGCGCAAGGTCACGGTAGACGAAACATCGGTCATCCTCACGCAAAAAGAATTTGACGTCTTATTGTTGTTGGCGGAACGACCCAACCGCATCTACCAAAGGGAAGAAATTTTGGAAGGCGTTTGGGGGGTCGATTACTTTGGAGACACGCGTACCGTCGACAGTCACATCAAGAATATACGTGAAAAACTTCGCCACGCAGGCATTCTGCAAGATCCCATACAAACTGTTTGGGGAATTGGATACAAATTTGAGGTGGACAGCCATTGACCAGTAAGTTGGCTTTAAAAATTAGTTTCGCGCTGATCCTGCTGATTATACTGATTTTGGCAGCCTTGTTCGCGGCGCTCTATCCTATTTTTACTTCTGGCATACCTGCGTCATCGGGCGACCCCGCGAGTGGATTGACACTTGTCTATGAAAAAACGCTTTTTTTTGCTGCGGGAATCGGGGCTCTGTTTGTGGCGGTAGGGTTTAGTTTGATTTTTGGTCAAAGAATCGCACGACCGCTCACCGAAATGGAAGAAGTGACGAGTTCTATTGTAGAAGGGCAGTTTTTTAAACAGGTCAAAATTCAAGGCAATGACGAACTGGCGAAGCTTGGGTCTGGAATTAATCGGTTGGCGCAACACTTAGCTTATCTAGAAAATACTCGCAAGGAATTTCTCAGTCATATTGCCCATGAACTTCGTACGCCGCTCAGTTATATTCGCGGATATAGCCAAATCATCAGCGAAGGATTGGTGCAAAACGAAGAAGAGAAAATTTCATATTTGAACATCATTCATGAAGAATCAGTAAGGCTTTCCCAATTGATCGAGGATTTGTTTTCCCTTGCTCAATCTGATGCGGGAGAAATGAGCGTGCACATAGAAGAGGTACCGGTGGACGAACTGGTAACATCTATTATTGACCACTTGCAGCCCAAAGCTGCTGAAAATGGCGTGCGTTTCATCGTCCATTTGAACGCGTGCGGAACCTACCCACTGGATCCCATGCGGATGAAACAAGTGGTATTAAATCTTCTCGATAATGCACTTTGTTATGTCAATTTGTCAGGGGAGATTTCCGTTGCAACAAAAGTATACCAAGATCAGCTGATGATGACTTTTCAAAATAGTGGTGATCTGATTCCCCCTGAAGACTTACCCCACATCTTTGAAAGACTATACCGCGTGGAAAAATCACGTACTCGGCAAAAAGGAGGCGCTGGCCTTGGACTCGCCATCGTCAAGCAGATCGTTGAATTACATGGCGGAACCATCACCGCAACTAGCACTTTAGACACAGGTACGCGTTTTGTCATCCTACTACCCCTTCATTCTGCCGACACAGGGGGTGAGACCCAT
>DAIELO010000233.1 GCA_027341705.1 Caryophanales bacterium | reverse complement strand
AATTTGCTAAAGTCGTTTGCAGCTTGAGCATGTTAGTAAACGTATCACTTGCCGTTTCGACAAATAAAGCAGCAGATTTCAAAATGGCATGATCCTGTGGATTTTTGGAAGCCTCTAGCACTTGGATGTAATTTGTATTTGCTACAGGTAAGTTTGCCGCATTCCAATGATGATTTCGCGCCATTTGTGCAGTAGTTAAATTAAAATAATCATACATGACCTGACCCGGCACATTTGGCACGGGGTCATCCCAAGTGGTGTCCAACTGATACCATTTTCCGTTTAAATCTACTTCATTCCATGCGTGAGAGGCAGTGCCCTGTGAATTGGTAGCAGTTCCAGTGATAAGGATATTAGGGATATGCGCCGCCTTTAATAATTGATAGGTAAGCATGGCATAACCCTGACAGACCGCTGATTGTTTATACAGCGCATCATAGGCAGTACCATTTTGCAATGAAGTATCATAAGCAGTATGTAAGACTACGTAATCATGAATGGCCTTCTCTTTGGCGTATACATCCATCCCTGGTTTGATGATGGTTTTGAGGACTTGATGCACACCCCTGACTACCGCAGCATATTGAGCGGCGTTCTCCAGGTAATTCACTTGAATCGTGGCCGAATTCGCTAATAAGCTAGAACGCAGAGTAAATGTCCATCTCCCCACATCGAGGTTCAAATACGGATCACGCGCCATTGCGACCTTGATCTCCGCTTCTAGCACTTGTGAACTTGAAGTATTGACAGGCATCGTAAATACTGTCTGTCTTGCCTCTAGGTGCGTAAAAATGGCTTGTTCCGTAGAATTCATGCTTTGTGCATGGGTAACTAACGGCAGAAGCCCCCACAATACCACCACGAGGGTGGCGATCCGTTGACCCTGTGTTCTCATTCTAACACTCATCCCCATCGTACTTCCTTTCGCGCTTTAACAGTCGAATATAATAGCAATTATGCTATAATTCTAACATGGATTGACATACTTAACTGCATCCCATAACGTTCACTCATTATAAATTTAATTTCAGAGGAGACACTATCATGACTACAATCAATAAACCTGCTTCCCGTGTGAAAATCACCATTCGCAAAAAATTGTTTCTCAGCTTCGGTGTCATTATTATACTCGTTCTAATTATGGGTGCGTTATCCATGTATTTACAAATGGATTCCCGCAACATTACATCCAACGTATTAGATCACGAAACGCGCCTCCATACGATTCAATCGCTCGATTATGCTGCCCGCAGTGCAGATGACGTCGGAGCATATTATGTCATGACCGGTGGCAATCCGACAGAGTACGCACAGTATCAAAATTACACAAAAACCACAGACACACTCTATGCGTCACTGCTCGCGAGCACGCCTGTCTCAGATATCGCAAATCGGACGCGCTTGCAGCACTTCCACCAAGGGTGGGTACAGTACATTCAAGGTAATAATCAAGCCTTTAGTCTTTTGGCAAACGGCAAAAAATCAGCCGCCGAAACGCTCTATGCACAAGCACCATTCTCGCCTGTGATGGCTCCCTTAACTGGCTACACACAATATTTGCAAACCGACGAACAGCGGTTGATTAGTGGACTCGACGCAAATCAAACGAAATCCTATACGATTAACATTATTGCACTGATCCTTGTGATCTTGATTAGCGGGACAGTAGCCGTGCTATTGTCCAGGCAAATTACGCGCGCGGTCACACAAGTACAGATTGCCATGCGTAAATTAGCGGCAAAAGATCTGCGCATTGATCCACTCCCCCAAACCACTAACGATGAACTTGGCGAACTGGCAACAAACGTCAATGAGACGATCACAGCGTTACAAAACATCATGAGACAAATCCGCCGTTCAGCAGAAGAAGTGAGCAGCGTCTCTGAAGAGACAGCCGCCTCCACTGAAGAGACAGCCAGTGTGCTCACCGAAGTTGCCAATCAAATGCAACAATTAAATGAAGAAGCACAAACGGGTCAAGAAGCCTCTGTTAACGTATCCAAAACGCTTTTAGAATTGTCCTCACTCATTCAACTCGCGCAAGAAAAGGCCAACTCTGCCACCACACAAGCAGAAGTCACGCTAAAAGCGGCCGCATCAGGCATACAAACGGTTGAAGTCACAATACGCAGTATTCAGGAGATTCAAACCACTTCGCAAGCGACAGAAGAAAAAATGAATGAACTACAAAAATACTCTAAAGAAATTGGTGCAATTGCGCAGACGATCCGGGAAATTGCAGAACAAACTAATTTGCTTGCACTCAACGCATCGATTGAAGCGGCAAGAGCTGGCGAACAAGGCAAAG
>DAIELO010000232.1 GCA_027341705.1 Caryophanales bacterium | reverse complement strand
AGGGGTCCTGCGTGTGTGTGGACCCCTTAGTGGATTAGCGCTTGATAATCGTGAAATTATCTCGGAGTAGCGCCCAATTTTGCGGGAATGGATATTCTAGCACCCAATAACTGATTCCTCGAAGATTAAAGTTTTTGACCAGATCAAACTTCGCTTGTGCGCTGCGAGCGTCTTCAAACCATACTTCGTGAGACCGTCCCTTTGCATCCGTATATTGATAATAAGGAGATTGGGCGATTGGATCGTACTGAATGGTCGGTACATTAAATTCAATCGCGCGGCGAATCGCTTCTTGCATGTCAAAAGTTTCAGCTTGTTGCCCTTTTTCGTGAGGCAACAGCCAATCGCGGGCGTACACCTGAAAGCCCATTAATATTTTGTCTCTCGGAATGACAGTTACTGCATATTCAAGCACACGTTTAATCTGTTCCAAAGGCGAGATCGCTTGGGGCGGGCCTAGACGGTAGCCCCATTCATACGTCATGAGCACGACGAAATCAAGTATTTTTCCGTGAGCAGGGTAGTCGTGTGCTTCATATAGTAAGCCTTTTTGCGCGGCACTGGTTTTAGGGGCGAGTGAGGACGACACGAAATATCCTTCGGGATGCAAGCGATTGACCGCTTTTTGTAAAAATTGATTATAGTTTTCGCGATCTTTGGGCAGCACGTTTTCAAAATCGATATTCAGCCCGCGATACCCTTTATTTTTCATGATGGCAAGCGTATTGGTGAGCAGGGTTTCTTGCAATTGAGGATTGCCAAGGATAGTGCTTGCAAGAGCGGTGCCTGTCTCTGTGGATGAAAAATTGGTAATCGCCATCATCGGTAGCACATGATTTCTGGCGGCAGATTGTACGATCGGGAGGTCATCTAGTTGCTCGAGGCTTCCGTCTGGTTTCATGCGATATGCAAATGGGGTGATGTAGGTGAGGTCAAAAGCGACATCACGCAATGTCTTGGCTCCTTGTTGCCCAAATTGCGTGATAAACGAGTTCACTTCAATAGTTGGTTTTTGTTTTTCTGGAATTTTAAGTATTTGCCCAACAAATAAATCATTAGGATTTTTGAGTTGATTGGCTTGTGTAATCGCGGCTACGGTCGTATTGTAGCGTCTGGCAATCGTTGTCAGCGTATCATGCTCGCCAACCTGATGATAAAGCAGTGGGAGCGTCAGTCTTTGTCCCGCATAGATGTTTTCTGGGGAGGAGAGTTGGTTCACTTGTATGATGGCCTGTGTGGTGACTCCGTATTTTGTTGCAATTTCCTGTAATGTGTCTTTTGGTTGCACGCTGTAACGGGGTTGTGCATCTGGAATAAACAGTGCTTGACCTACGACTAGTTTGCCTGGTTGTTCGAGCCCGTTGGCGCTGACAATGCGGTTCACACTGATGCCATAATCTTGAGACAGCTTCCAGATGTTATCTCCACTTTTCACTACATGTATTGGCATCGTACATGCCTCGCTTTCCCTGGTCATCACAGCACTATATTCCGCAACTGCCCAAATGGGAACACAACGCCGTGGGAAATCGATAAGGCGCTAAGGTTTAAGCCCAGCGACGCTTAATTGAATTAAAAATATATTCGTTTACTATTGAATATGATTATGATAGATTCACAATGAAGTAGTATAACTATTTGGACTATAGAAGGAGGGAACGATATGCCATTAGTGACCACCACGGAAATGTTTAAAAAAGCATATGAAGGCGGTTATGCGATTGGTGCTTTCAATGTAAATAATATGGAAATCATTCAGGGCATCACGGAAGCGGCCAAGGAGGAAAATGCTCCTTTGATTTTGCAAGTCTCCTCGGGCGCAAGAAATTACGCGAAACATAACTATTTAATGAAACTAGTGGAAGCCGCAGTGATCGAAACTGACCTGCCTATTAGTTTGCACCTTGACCACGGAGATACGTTCGAGCTATGTAAAGCTTGCGTTGACGGTGGATTTACTTCTGTGATGATTGACGGTTCCCACCATTCTTTTGAGGACAATATTAAGTTAACAAAACAGGTGTGTGACTATGCGCACGATAAAGGTGTGGTCGTGGAAGGCGAACTCGGCAGGCTCGCGGGAATTGAAGACGCGGTGAATGTATCTGATCAGGATGCTGCTTTCACTGATCCCGACCAAGTCGAAGAATTTGTAAGTCGCACGGGAGTGGATTCCCTAGCAATTGCAATTGGTACAAGCCATGGTGCGTTCAAGTTCAAGGGCGAACCAAGATTGCGATTTGACATCCTAGAGGCAATTCAGAAGCGATTGCCAGGATTTCCGATCGTTTTGCACGGAGCATCGTCTGTCATTCCAGA
>DAIELO010000231.1 GCA_027341705.1 Caryophanales bacterium | reverse complement strand
GCTGATTGTTTTTCACCTTGACGTGAACAGCAGGAAATAAACCAATCATCGCTTGGTTAAAAACCGTGTCCTCCTGAACGTGAGCGTCTAACAATGCCACATTCGTGCTCCCGTATTCGTGACTTAGCACAGTAAAAAAAGTAAACGCCGAGGTGGTAGTGGGCACCTTGATCACTTGCGTTTTTACTTGCAATTTGCGCATACTTTCCATCATGACACCCCACCACGCACAGATTCCGCCTTTTGCTTCTGCGGTTGTTTTGTGATGCGAATAAAATTGCGCAACAATTCCATGCCATAAGCAGAAAGCACACTTTCTGGATGAAATTGCACGCCGTAAACAGGAAGACTTTGATGTTCTAGCGCCATCACCGTGCCATCCTCTGTCAGCGCTGTGATGCGCAGTTCGTCAGGACATGTGTCAGGATCGACTACCAAAGAATGATAACGAATAGCTTCAAAATGTGTGGGGATATCGTCAAATAATGGGGAGTTACCGTTGTGAATCATGGTCGAGGCTTTGCCATGCATCATCGTGGTAGCTAGTACTACCTGACCACCAAACACTTGCCCTATCGCCTGATGACCAAGGCATACACCAAGTATCGGTGTGGTTTTCGAAAAATAGCGGATCACTTCCATTGAAATGCCCGCATCATCTGGCGTGCCTGGACCCGGTGAGATGATGATCCCACTTGGCTGCATCGCCGCAAGCTGTGCCAACGTGACCTGATCATTGCGAAAAACCGTAACTTCTTCCCCGAGCACATACAAATACTGCACAAGGTTATACGTAAACGAATCGTAATTGTCAATCATGACAATCATGTACAACACCATCCTCCGCTGGAAATACAAAAAAACTCAGCGTCAGTGTCGTCTTGCCGAGTTCGCGAACCATATAGGTGCTGTTCTCAGCTCAGCTCAACTCAACCAACCTAACCCGGCGCTTCGCTAAATGAACGCCGCGATCAAAATCCTTACGAAGAAGCATACCGAGAACTAAAACATTCGTCAAGGCCACCACAGCCATCATCACACCCGACTCTGCGTTAATTCTCTTCGCCAAAACATTCTCACTACCACCAAAAAACCAAGATAGAAGGCAATTTGCATCGCAGTGGGATTCTCCGCATAGCCAAAAAACGAATGCAAAATATCGCCTAACATGCTGTTCTCATTCAGCAAGGAAGCGGAACTCCACAATGCCTGTTCTTTTGGCAACCATCCAAGTTGTTGGAAATTTTCAATGCTATCTGCCAACAAACCTGCGGCAAACAGCATCAATAAGCCGCCCATTACATTAAAAAAATGATGAATTTTAACGCGTTTGCCTAATATATAAATGGCATAACTAAGCATCAGTCCCATCATCGTGCCAAGCACTGCCCCCACAGCAAGCAAAGACGGGTTCGCATGAAAAGCGATCGCAATCATAAACACGACAGTTTCCAGTCCCTCTCGCCCAACCGTTATAAAGGCAATCAAAGCGATCGCAAACAATGACCCTGTTCCTACCGCCAAACTTATTTTGGCTTGAAGTTCATTGCGAAGATGGCGACCCTGCTTTTTCATCCACAATGTCATATACGTCAACACACCACACGCGACGACATATGTGACCCCTTCAATTTGCGTTTGAAGAACAGAACCGTCGTAATGACGAATCAGCGAAAATATCACCACACCGCATACCACATCTACAACCAATGCCGCGCCAATGCCAATCCACACGTCCTTAAAACGATCGCCCCGACCAATTTGTTTTAAATACGTAAACATAATGGAACATATCATTGCCGCTTCTAATGATTCTCGAAAAAAAATAAGCATAGAGGCCAGCAATATACCACCCCGATCTAATCCCGACTATTTTTGTCGACTATCATCATCATACCGTTTGCCATTCACCACGTCAATCACGACGCGTAAACATGACCATTAAATAATCAAGCATTTTTCTTCATTTGAAGTATAGGATTATGATACTATGTCAATATAATCAAAACTGAGGGGGGACTTTGATCGATGAACAGTCTCACGATCACACCGAAGCATTTCAAGGTGGTAGTGAACTAACCTATCGCAAATTCATAGAGATAACTTCTCAAGGGTATTGGTTTATTGCTCCGGACTTTAAGTCCATCGATGTGAATCAGTCACTATGTCGGATGCTCAATTATGAAAAAGATGAAATGATCGGAAAATCGATATTTGATTTTGTTAATGATAACAACAAAGCAATTTTCCTCAATTCAGTCACCAAGATGACAGAACAAGAACATCGAAATTATGAGATTGCGCTACAAAAAAAAGACGGGCGAGAGATTAACTGCCAATTTAATGCCACCACCGTCTGGGAT
>DAIELO010000230.1 GCA_027341705.1 Caryophanales bacterium | reverse complement strand
TTCACATCTTCGCAATGATAGGTTTGATTATCGGGGAATTTTCTACACAAATCATCAGAACCTTCTACCAGCATGATTTCCGTGTCCGGTGTTTGTCGCAAACTTCGGTGAACACGGGTCATATTCTCAGCAAATTCTGGAGAGTACCCCATTCCACGATAGCCAATCAGACATAGTAGATGATGCCCCCGCAACGTAATCATGTCACCCTATCCCCTCATTTTATTTTATTTTTCAGCCAACGCCGTAATGATGACAAGTAGTGAACCCGTCAGAAACAAGATGCCCGTGGCGATTTTTAAGATTTGCATAGTACTCATTCCTGCATTTATCACACCCGGTTTATTGTCCATCATTCGGTCCCTCTTTCTAGTGTGGCCATGTTGAGTAAATCGTCAATCGTGCACTCTCTTATTATATTCATGGTCACCAACACCGTCATACGCATACGACCGGTACAATCACGACACCTACCACAGACCGAGAATTTTCCACCACAACCCACCCACCACTAACCAAATGATAATATTCACTATGGAAATAACAAATCCCAGCGTCCACCATTTCGCCTGTGGCACATAACCGGTGCCGAAAAATACCGGCGATGTCCCTGCGCCATAATGGGTGGTAGCGGCAAATAAATTACTAAAGAAAGCGAGTAGCAAGGCCGCGATCATAGGCGGCGCTCCAGCTGCCACCATCACCACCAAAAATGCGGCAAACATAGCACTAATATGTGCCGTACTGCTCGCAAAAAAGTAATGGCTATAGAAGTATATCAGCAATAATATGATAGATGATAACACCCAAGGCATACCGCTGACGGAATGTTTGATCAATTGGCCAAACCAAGCGATTAAACCTAGCTTATCAAGATACGTGGCCATCATCACCACGGCCGCAAACCACGTTAAGGTGTCCCAGGCACCTTGTTCTTTTTTCACATCATCCCATGTTAAAACCTGCGACAAAAGCAGAATTGCCAAACCGATGAAAGCAGTCGTCGTCGGGTCAATGTTCCAACGGGTGCCAAAAACCCACAACACAAGCACGATCGCAAACACGAGCAGCATGTAGATTTCTGAACGTTTAAGTGCACCCATAGCCTTCAATTTTTCATTGGCTAACGCAAATGCGTCAGGCGTTTCTGTGATTTCTGGCGGATACATTTTATAAAGCAGGTAAGGAACCACCAGCAAACTCACCAAGCCAGGCACCGCGGCGGCAATCGCCCATCCCGCCCAAGTAATATTCACACCTGCCACATCTTTTGCCAGCTTGGCACTCAAGGGGTTAGCCGCCATCGCAGTCATAAACATTGCCGAAGTGATGAGGTCTCCTTGAAATCCGACTTTAATCAAAAATGCGCCAATTTTTCGCTCTGTGCCATCATCAGGACTGGATCCAAACGCAGTTGACAACGAGCGAATGATTGGTAAAATAATCCCCCCTGCACGCGCTGTGTTGCTTGGTATAGCGGGGGACAAAATCAAATCGCTGACAAGCAGAGAATAAGACAATCCGAGCGTTTTTTTTCCGAATTTTTTCACAAATTGATAGGCGATTCTCTCACCTAACCCCGTTTTGATAAACCCACGGGATATGAAGAAGGCAATAACAATCAGCCAAATGACGGTGTTGCCAAACCCACTTAATGCTTCTTTGACGCTGAGTGTGTTGGTGACCATGGTGACTGCGATTCCAAAGATGGCCACAGAACCCATCGGCAGCGGTTTCAAGATAAAGCCAAGAATCGTGGCTACGAAAATCGCCAACAAATGCCACGCCTGCATGCTGACCCCCGCTGGTGCCCGAATGAACCAGAGGTCGATGCCTACCATCGCCGTGATGAGCAAAGGCACCAGTCGGATCTCACTTAAGATTTTTTGTTTGTCAGTCAACGCACAGTCACCGCCCTAAAACACATAAGTGTCATTTTTAGGGAGTATACACCTTACAGATGGTATGATTCAAACCTTAAAGTTTCCAATGATCACTTGTAACTGCTCCGCCATTTTCGCAAGCGCCGCAGACGAAGCATTAATCTCTTCCATTGACGCCAACTGTTCCTCCGAAGAAGCGGAGACAGACTGAGTTCCCGAAGAGTTGGATTTTGCCACCGCCGCTACTTGATTGATAGTATTAACGATATGCTCCGTACCCACAGTTAATTGCTGTGTTGCTGAGGAGACTGCTTGGGCTTGCTGCGTCACTTCGTTAACTGCCTGATAGATTTGCGCGAATGATTCCCCCGCCACATGAACCATTTTAATGCCTTCCGTCACTTCATCCGTTCCTTTGGCCATCGAATGAATCGCTTTACTTGTTTCTAATTGAATAGTCGTAACCAATTGGGTAATTTTTTTAGCTGATTCAGACGATTGCTCAGCAAGTTTTCTCACCTCATCA
>DAIELO010000022.1 GCA_027341705.1 Caryophanales bacterium | reverse complement strand
ACACTATGCAGAACAAGTTGATGTATTAGAAAAACAATTAAAAGACCTGTTACTTAAAATGGTGCAAAATGACTTGCGCAAATTACATCAATTCGAATTGCGTCTAGCGCACATACCGATAGACAAGCGGGTGACACTGGAAACCGCGAAAGTATCCGCATATCAGTTGCAACTTGAGAAATCGATCGGAAATTTTGTTGCGACAAGAAACCAGCAACTTGATCGCATCGTAGATAAATTAACACTTTTAAATCCGCTTGCGGTCATGAAACGGGGCTATGCAGTAGTTTTTCAGGCAGACAAACGATCGGTCATCACGACGATTGACCAGGTGCAACCTGGTGATCCGCTGCACGTGGAGGTTTCTGGTGGTTGGCTTGATTGTCAGGTGTGGGGGGTGCATGATAACAATGAGCGAGAATGAGACGTCGAATATTGCAGAGTGGCCTTTTGAGCAAGCGATCGAGCGGTTGGAAGCGGTAGTGCAAGCATTAGAAGGTGGTGAATTGTCACTTGACGACGCGATCGAAAATTACAGGTTAGGCATGCAATTGGCGAAAATTTGCCGAGAAAAACTTACTGCCGCAGAGCAGAAAGTGGAAAAGGTGCTGGCTAGTGATAAGGGGCTGGAGTTTGAACCTTTTGACATAGAGGAAGTGTAATATGCTGAATGAGTTTTTGAAAGAGGTGTCAGAGCAGGTTGAGGCTGCCATGGGCAGGTGGATACCACTCGAACAAGTTGCTTTTATCAACCAGCTCTTTGAATCGATGCGCTACAGTGTGTTTTCAGGGGGGAAACGTTTGCGCCCTGCGCTTGTATTGATGGTTGGAGAAGCACTCGGACTCGAACGGCAGCAATTACTTCCGGCGGCGTGTGCGATCGAAATGATCCATACGTACTCCTTAATTCATGATGATTTACCTGCAATGGATGATGATGATCTGAGGCGGGGACAACCGACTAATCATAAAGTATTTGGTGAGGCCATCGCGATATTGGCAGGTGACGCATTGTTGACCTTGGCATTTCAAGTGTTGGCAGAAAGCCCCTTACCTGATCGAGCCGTCATTGCCATGATACGTGATCTTGCAATCGCGGCAGGCCCATTAGGTATGGTAGGTGGCCAGGTCGCAGATATGCTTGAAACAGGCAACATGGTAGAAGAAGAGAGAGTGAAATTTATCCATCAGCATAAAACAGGCGCTTTGATCAAAGCCGCTATTCGCATGCCTGCTTATGCAGCACAAGTAGATGATGAGACAATGAGCAGACTCACTAGTTACGGGGAGTCTATCGGTCTTGCATTTCAAATTATGGACGATGTGTTAGATGTGGTGGGAGACACCGATACCATTGGTAAAGTGGCAGGTATGGATGCGTTACAAGAAAAGGCCACCTATCCTGCGTTGTATGGGGTGGAGGTGTCCAAACAAATGGTCAATCAGTTAACGGCGGCAGCAGTTCATGCGGTGAATGACGCGAAAAATCTTAATCAGTCCAAAACCCTTTTGATTGATCTAGCCTACTATCTTCGTGATCGGGATCATTAAAGCACATCGAGCCAAGATATTGCCAGCGTAACAAATCAAATCTCTGGCGACAATAGCTTCAGGAGGTGTTGCTGACGTGACAATCGGAGTTAAAATGCAACAAACGATTGCATCTGCTGAAAGCGTGGCCGCGAATCTAAAACAGTTTGCCTTGGATACACAAGATCAACAGGCGAAACAAATGTTCGGTCAAATGTCACAAACTTTAACTAATGTGGTTTCGTCGTTACAGGCGAGATTCAACTATATTCAAACCGAAGAGCTACAATACCGTCAACAATAAACAATTTTGACATGAGGCAAGGTGTAGGACTTTATTGAGCCCGAACCTTGCCTGTGTTATAATTTTAAAACACTATAATGTAAATATGTAACTAGCGTGGATAGTATACATTGTCGCTTTCTGCGTTGTCTACGAGAAAGGTGGCAAACGCCGTGCTGCTTGAGCAGGTGAATAGTCCCTCTGATTTAAAAAAATTCACACTTGATGAATTAATCGTTTTGGCTAGTGAAATTAGGGAGTTTTTGATCGAAAGCGTCACGAGCACCGGAGGACACTTTGGTGCTAATTTGGGCGTCGTGGAATTGACAGTGGCACTACATTATTTATTTGATTCGCCACTTGACAAGATTATTTGGGATGTGGGGCATCAAGCCTATGTCCATAAAATTTTGACTGGTCGTAAAGACATGTTCCCTACTTTGCGCCAGTATCAGGGTCTAGCAGGCTTTCCGAAGCGATCTGAAAGTGAGCATGACATGTTTGGTGTAGGGCATGCCAGTACATCCTTATCTGCCGCATTGGGAATGGCCATCGCACGTGATCTTTCGCACGATGATTATCATATTGTGGCGGTTATTGGTGATGGGGCAATGACTGGTGGCATGGCTTTTGAAGCATTGAATCACGCTGGTCATTTAAAAAAACGACTGCTTGTCATCCTGAATGACAATGAAATGTCGATTGATCCTAACGTGGGAGCTGTTTCGCAATATCTTACTAGGTTGAGAACTGATCCGCATTATAGCCGTTTGAAAAACGACGTAGAATCCATACTACTTAAAATCCCTAGCATTGGTAAACGCGTAGCGGGTACGCTTGAACGCTTTAAGGACAGCTTGAAGTATATGGTGGTTCCAGGGGCGTTGTTTGAGGAAATGGGCTTTTCTTATTTTGGGCCGATACCTGGTCATGATTTGGGCGCTTTATTGACGATTTTGAATCATGTTAAAGACTTGGATGAACCAGTCCTATTGCATGTGGTGACGCAAAAGGGGAAAGGATATAAAACGGCAGAAGATGCACCTGATAAACTGCATAGTATCGGTGGCACGATTACCAAAGCGAGTAAAAAGGCCCCTTCTTATACTAGCGTGTTTGCCAATACCTTGATTGAACTTGCAAAATCCGATGATCGCATTGTGGCTGTGACAGCGGCCATGCCTAGTGGTACAGGGCTGAATAAATTTGCGGAAGTATTTCCGGATCGCTGTTTTGATGTGGGAATCGCAGAACAACATGCGGCTACCCTCTGTGCAGGGCTTGCAACAGCAGGAATGCGGCCTGTATTTGCAGTGTACAGCACGTTTTTACAACGGGCCTACGATCAGGTTATTCATGATATTTGTATTCAAAATTTGCCAGTCACATTTGCCATTGATCGCGCAGGATTAGTAGGACCGGATGGGGAGACACATCAAGGTGTGTTTGATATTGCATTTTTGCGAACCGTGCCGAATATTACGATCATGATGCCTAAAGATGAGGGTGAACTGCGTCACATGCTGCACACTGCGTTGACCCTCCCAGGTCCTTGCGCAGTAAGATATCCGCGTGAAGATGGTGTTGGTGCGCCGCTGGATGTGCCTTTAGAGATGCTCCCGATTGGACGATCAGAGACGGTGAGAGAAGGCAGGGATATTGCATTTTTGGCAGTCGGACCGATGGTGGCCGTGGCAGAAAATGCTGCTTTGATGCTTTCTGAACAGTCCATTTTTGCACGAGTGGTGAATGTACGGTTTTTAAAACCCATTGACGAGCAACTACTTTCGCAATTGGCACAGGACGGAATTCCTGTGGTGACGGTGGAAGAAGCGACTGTCAAAGGGGGATTTGGTGCAGCGGTGCTTGAATATTATGCGAATAATGATGTGGTGCATCCAGTTCATCCGATTGGACTTCCAGATCAGTTTATTACTCATGGTAGTAGGCCAGAATTATTGCATTATGTGGGGCTGACTGCAAAAGGACTTTCTGATGTTGCCCTTGATCTTTTAGCAAAGTTGCCTAAACACAAAGTCCGAAGGAAGTCTGTGAACGCTTAGTGGATAAAGAACGAATTGATATTATGGTGGTAAAGCTTGGTCTTGCTGCATCAAGAGAAGAGGCCAAGCGTTTCATTATGGCTGGAAAAATTTTCTCAGGTACGGAGTGTATTGATAAACCTGGGGCGAAGGTGCCAATTGATGCAGCAATTATTTGCAAAGGTGATAAATCTCCGTATGTCGGTCGAGGAGCTTTAAAGCTCGAAAAAGCGTTACAGGTATTTCCTGTATCGTTAAAGGACAAAGTGGTGTTAGATGTCGGTGCTTCGACAGGCGGATTTACAGATTGTTCACTGCAAGCAGGAGCCCAACTTGTCTATAGCGTCGATGTGGGATATGGACAATTAGCATGGAAACTTCGTCAGGACCCTCGCGTACGAGTGATGGAACGGGTCAATTTTCGCCATGTAGAGGCCTCACTATTCGTGCCTCCACCGAATGCGGCAGTGATGGATGTTTCTTTTATCTCGATTGCCAAACTGCTCCCCAAGTTAAAGGAAGTGTTAGTGCCAGGGTCACCGTTTATTGGTTTGATCAAACCTCAATTTGAGGCTGGCTTTGGAAAAGTAGGTAAGGGTGGCATCGTACGTGATCCTGAGGTGCATCGCGAAGTATTGCACCGATTGGTAAGAATATTAAAAACCGAACAATTTCAAGTATGTGGTGTAGTTCCTTCCCCAATTCGCGGCGGAGATGGCAATATAGAGTATTTATTGTGGTCATTTAATGGAATGAATGGTTGTGAAAAAGAAGTGGACGACAGGGAACTAGACGAGCAGGTAAGTATTGCACAATTATTGAATGATAGCCACCAGTGATAAGCAGGAATATGGGGTACCTCAAGCGAACAGGTAATTTGGAGGTGCCTGCCATGGAAGTACTCGCCATTCTTACATTTTTAACAGTGGCGTTGCTTTTTTTTAGATCTAAATACTTGGCGAGTAGTTGGGCTGAATTTGCTCCAGAATCTAAGCGTGAAATCATGATTAAAGCTTGTGATTTTTTGCAAGGACAAGGGTATCGAATTGTGGATGAACGAGTGGGGCATGAACTTAATTCGTATTTAGGCAGTAAGAAATACACCACCTTTTTGATCGCAGATTACATAATTGAGAATGAGGGAACACGTTATCCTGTAAAGGTACGTTCGACAAGGGACCCGGAAAGAATCAATGGGGTCTGGTTGCGGAAAAATTTTTTCCCATTATATGAACAATATCATTCTCCGATCGCTTATGTGGACGCTGAATTAGGTTCTATTGAATGGATTGATTTTGCCATGGACTATCCAGCACAATATTTTCGTAAGCGTTGGCTATCGAGGCTAATTTGGTTATTTATCGGCATTGTACTAGGCTGGTTAATTGCACTTGCGACACGGTGAGTGGTGGATGAAAGGTAGGTCGAGAATGCCAGACACAATCGGGATACTCGTGAACCGCACAAAGAAAAATGCAGATGCTGTTACTTATCGATTGGTGGATACGATCAAGCGATGTGGTGGTCAAGTGTATATCGATGATCAAACAGCTCATGATTTAAATATGCCGGAGTTTGGTTTGCCTCTAGAACAATTTCCAGAACGCGTTGATCTGCTATTTGTATTAGGGGGTGATGGCACACTGCTTGGCGCAGCGAGGCAGTTTGCTTGTTATGACTTACCAATGCTTGGGATTAACATCGGGCACTTGGGTTTTTTATCTGAGGCAGAGCCTGAGAATTTGGAAGCAACGGTATCCCGAGCGCTACATGGCGATTTTTACTTAGAGCGCAGAATGATGCTGGAGACAGAGGTCTGGCGTCAAGATGAACAAATTCACCACAGCATTGGGCTCAATGATGCAGGAGTCGGCAAAGGTTCGTTTGCACGTATGATTCAAGTACAGATTGATGTCAATGGTGATATGTATGATGATTTTTTAGGTGATGGGGTTATCGTCTCTACTCCCACAGGATCGACGGCGTATTCGTTGTCTTGTGGGGGACCGATTATGCAACCTCATATGCAAGTGCTGTTGATCACTCCCATTTGTGCACATAAGCTGGTGGCGCGACCGTGTATTATTTCAAGTGAGCAAGAAATTCGTATCAAGGTGCTTGCACGTCATCAGGATATGGGGCTTACTGTAGATGGACAAGTTGGTTTCCCGTTGCAAAGTGGCGATTTTGTATATGTCCGAAAATCGAAATGCGATACAGTGCTCATTCGTTGGCAGGAACGTCCGTTTTTTTCTATATTAAGAAACAAATTGCGTGGGGATTAGGAAGGTGTTCATGTTTGAAAGGTCAACGATTGCTCAAAATCAGGGAAATTATTTCTGAACAAGTCATTGAAACCCAAGAAGAGTTGGCTGAAGCGTTACGAGCGGCGGGATTCAATGTGACTCAGGCGACGATTTCAAGGGATATAAAGCAAATGCATTTAATTAAAACACCAATGGCTAATGGCGCGTATAAGTACTCATTACCGACAGAACCATCATCTTACCAACCCGAAGTAAAATTACATCGTCTTTTAAATGATGTATTTGTTACCATTGATTCTGCAGAAAACCTTGTGGTCATGCGGACGCTTCCCGGTAATGCGCATGCGGTCGCTGTGCTTTTTGATGCACTTGATTGGGCTGAAATTCTGGGAACGGTGGCCGGGGATGATACGATTTTACTGATTGTGCGCTCGAGAGAGGCAGCGGAAGATGTAGTGGAGCGAGTGAAAAGCCTGTTATAGGGAGGGCTAGATGTGTTACGAACACTGGTCGTGCAAAATCTGGCGTTGATTGAGTCCATTGAATTGGACTTAAGTCATGGTTTTACTTGTTTGACAGGAGAGACAGGTGCTGGTAAATCGATTCTTCTCGACGCGGTGGGATTGTTGCTTGGTTCGCGTGGCAGCGCTGAGTTGATTAGAACAGGTGAGGATAGGGCACTTGTAGAGGGTAATTTTGATGTAACAGATAAGATTGCTGATATGGTGGAAACGGCATTGAATGAACTTGGCATTGTATTTAATGGTACAGAGTTAATTGTCAGTCGTGAGATTAATCGCGCCGGCAAGTCTTTAGCGCGCATTAATGGGCGCATGATCACCGTTGCCGCCTTACGTAATTTAGGGAAAATACTTGTTCAACAGCACGGACAGCACGATAACTTGATACTCTTAAAAAAAGATGAACAATTGCGATTACTCGATGATTTTCACTTACCAACTATTTTGCCAATCCTCACTAAATTCCAGGAAATATTTAAGGCACATCAAGAACTTTCGAGGCGCTTACAAGAGGCTGATCGTAATAGCCGAGAGCAAGCACAAAGACTGGATTTTCTACGCATGCAGGTCATGGAGATTGGTGCTGCAAAAGTTAAAATCGGTGAAGAAGTGGCATTACGCGAGCGCAGGGGCATGCTGCAACACGCAGATCGACTACAACATGCAACAGAGAGCGTTTATGCTTCATTGTATGAAGGCTCAGGCACAAGCCCTGCCATCAATGGTTCGTTATATCGCTTGTCACGGGAAATAGCAGCAGTCGTAGAATTAGACAAGGGCCTTGCAGAATTAAAAGAGTACCTTGAGACTGCTCAAGTGAATTTAGCAGAAGCTGCTGAATTTTCACGCGCTTATCGAGATAAACTAAATTTCGAACCTGAAGAGTTGGGGAAAATTGAAGATCGTTTGGCGATTTTAGAAAAGTTATTTCGAAAATATGGGCAAAATGAACAAGAAGTACTGACTTATGATCAGAGAGCGCTTGATGAGATTCACGAATTAGAGAATATTGATGAAAGCATGGCAGGCTGGTTAGATGAAAAACAACAATTGGAGGCTAAATTAGCTGAATTAGCCACACAATTAACTGCGGTGCGCAATTTGGCAGCACGCGAATTTGAGGAGCAAGTGCAAACAGAATTGGCTAAATTATCGATGCCAAATGTAAGGCTGGCGATCAAATTTCATTCTGTTCCTTATTATGACAAAGGCGCAGATGAAGTGGAAATTTTCTTTAGTGCGAATCAAGGGGAAGAATTGAAGCCATTAGCAAAAATTGCATCCGGTGGTGAACTTTCGCGGTTTATGTTGGCTTTGGCAAAAGTGCTTGCGGGTGCAGCACCAACTGACACGATGATTTTTGATGAAATTGATACAGGTATTTCAGGTGCTGCCGCACAAAAGGTTGCACAAACCATTGTAGAAATTTCGAAATATCATCAAGTGTTATGTGTGACTCATCAAGCACAAATGGCATGTATGGCTGATGAACATATGATTATTGAAAAAAATGTCTCACATGAACGTACATTTACTTTAGTAAGGCCTTTAATTGGTGAGGAACGTATTGAAGAGTTAGCAAAAATGCTTGGTGGGCAATTGGTGACAGCGACTACACGTTCTCATGCCCGTGAATTGTTAATGAGAAAACAGGGTTTTTCGCAGTAACTTGCCAAGTTAGACATCATTTTTGCATTATGCAACATGACTCTCCCGGGTAGGCTAGAAGCACATGAGAACAACTGAGGAGGGGTGAACATGTGGCATTTCGCAAAATGGATTGCAATATTAGGGTTACTTTGCGGTATTGGGTTCAGTGATTATCCCGCATATGCAACAAACTTACCAATAGATGAGTCGAACTTCACCCAGTTGCATTCAAATTCTGGTCAAGTGATCCCGGGGGGCCAATCGATCGGCATCAAACTGCGTTCTGCTGGCGTGCTTGTCGTTGGTTATCATTTTATTCACTCGGGAAGAGAATTGTTTAGCCCAGGGGAGCGAGCGAATATTCATATTGGTGATTTAATTACAAAAGTGAGTGGGAAAAGTGTAGCTCGTGTCGAAGTAGTGGCACAACAAATTGAAGATTCCGGAACACACGGAAAATTGCTAACTCTGGAGTTTAAGCGCAAAGGGCAAGTGTTGTTCACGAGGATCAAGCCTCAGTGGGATGAGGATTCTGGTGTGTATAGAATTGGCTTATATATTCGCGATTCTGCAGCAGGGGTGGGTACGTTGACTTTTTTTGATCCTTCGACCCATACTTTTGCAGCACTTGGTCATGTGGTTACTGATGCAGATACTGGACAAGCAATAGATGGTCATGGAGAAATTGTGCGCGCTGCGGTCACTTCTATTGATCGTGGAGAAAGCGGACAACCCGGTGAAAAAAGAGGTACTTTTGTTGATGAAAAGAGGATTTTGGGCAAGGTTTTCCAAAATAACGCATTTGGTGTATTTGGTACATTATCCAGCACACCTAGCCCTTCTTTAATTAACACACCAATGCAGATTGCGCTACCAGATATGGTCAAACCGTGTGCAGCAAAAATTCTCACGGTCATTCATGACCAAAAAGTCGAGGCTTTTGATGCGATGATTATTAAAGTAAACACACAGCATACGGCCGGGATTAAAAGCTTTATCATTCAGGTGACAGATCCACGTTTGCTTAAAGCAACGGGAGGTATTGTTCAAGGGATGAGTGGAAGTCCAGTGATCGCTGATCATAAACTTATCGGTGCCATTACTCACGTTTTTTTATCAGACCCGACACGAGGATATGGCATATTTGCGGCTTGGATGCAAGAGAAAACCCAATCAATCAGACCTGCAGCTTGATCATATGACACCGGGGGAGACCCCGGTTTTTTTATTTTTCGACAACTACATAAATTAACATGTCTGATCAAGTCGCAAAATATTAGAAAAAATTTCAAAGGAATAGTTCGCCAATTGTCGAAATAGATAGAGGATATAGATGAGGAGGGCTACCAACTAATGATTAAAGTACTAATTGCGGATGACAACCGTGAGTTTGCAGATTTGCTGTCTGAATATTTGCAGGAACAATCTGATCTTGAAATTGTAGGTATTGCAAATAACGGGCAGGAAGTGCTGAACCTGGTTGATAGAACCAATCCAGACGTACTTGTGTTAGATATTATAATGCCTGTGATTGATGGAATTGGCGTTCTGGAGCGTATGCGAACTTGGCGGATGGAAAAACCTCCGCGTGTGATCATGCTCACTGCTTTTGGTCAAGAAAACATTACAAAGAAAGCGTTAGATCTGGGTGCACTTTATTATATTTTAAAGCCATTTGATATGGATCTTCTGATTGATCGAATTCGTGACGTGGCCATTAGTGAGCCATTATATGAATTTGGACGACAAACGGTCAATGTGAATCAAAGTGTCACGGAATCTGCCTCTGTTACTCCGCGATTGCATACGATCAACATGCACGGACGTACAATTGATCAAATCGTAACAACCATCATACATGAAATTGGTGTTCCTGCACATATTAAAGGATATCAATACCTCCGTGAAGCGATTTTAATGGTTTATGCGGATGTCGAAATTTTGGGTTCTGTCACCAAAGTACTATACCCGCAAATCGCAAAGACATTCTATACAACGGCATCGCGTGTGGAAAGGGCGATTCGCCATGCGATTGAGGTGGCGTGGAATCGTGGCAACAGTGAAGCGATTACCCAGGTATTCGGGTATTCTGTGAGTATGAGCAAATCCAAGCCGACGAATTCAGAATTCATCGCCATGGTAGCCGACAAGTTACGATTGGAAACATTAGTTAAAAAAGCTAGATAATAATTTGTTGTATACAATCTGATTTGTAATCCATTAAAAGGCATGATATGGTGAATG
>DAIELO010000229.1 GCA_027341705.1 Caryophanales bacterium | reverse complement strand
GGACAGGTGGTGATTGTGTTCGTGATGTGTCCTTGGGTCATTATTCGTGGGTGCATGCGACTGGAATCGTGTGGATGTTGTCAGAGGGGACTCGCGTACATGCGCAGGAGATTTTTCGTGCGGCATATGAAAACGGTATCCCTGTCTCTTTCGATATTAATGTGCGTTTGAAAATGGCCGATCAAACCGCTTGGAAAAAAACGTTGATCGATGTTTTGCCCTTCGTTCGTTGGCTAATGATTGGTGATTCGGAAGCCCGGCTTTTGTTTGATACCGACGATATCAAGCAAATTGCCGATATATTACTTCAGTTGGGGTTTCGTGGTGAGGGATTTGTTCTCAAGCAAGGCGAAAGAGGCGCGACTGCTTTTAAAAACGGGCAGGAGATTCTTGTTGCGGCTTGGCCAGTTGCACGCGTAGTAGACACCGTGGGGGCGGGGGATGGATTTAATGCTGGTTTTATCGCTGGCATTTTGAAAGGGTGGAGCATGGAACAGTCGTTGAAGATCGCCTCGTTAATTGGGGCACATGCTGTAGCTAGCGTCGGTGATTCTAGTGGATATCCTGCATGGTCGTCAGTTGAGCGATATTTTACAGGAGATGAGGAGGTTGCTCGATAGATGAATGCGGTACTGGAGTATTTAATGAAGGAAAAGGTAGTGGCGGTGGTTCGGCGACTGCCAGGAGACGTATTTGCTGAGGTCGTCGCTTCGCTGGTTAATGGTGGGATGCGTTCGATTGAAGTCACAATGGACGCGGATGATGCGTTATTGCAGATTGAGCGAATGGTGAATCGTTATGAAGACAACGTAGTAGTGGGCGCAGGTACGGTATTTACAAGTAAACAGGCGCAAGATGCGGTTCAAGCAGGTGCGAAATTTTTGGTGTGTCCACACTTAGATGTGTCATTGCTGGAAACAGCGCAAAAGTTAGGTGTCCCTTTAATTCCTGGTGTGATGACGCCAAGTGAAATACAAACGGCAATTGCCAATGGGGCCAAGGCGGTCAAAGTGTTTCCTGCTAGTGTTGTTGGTCCTGGTTTTGTACGGGATGTTTTAGGCCCGTTTTCTGGATTGTCTATTATGGTCACAGGTGGGTTGACGCTGAGTAATTTCGAACCATTTTTGTTAGCGGGTGCGGCCGTTGTGGGATTAGGGAGTTTTCTCTTTCCGCGTGCTGATTTGGAATCCGGGAATTGGAAAGGGATAGAAACTCGAGCACAACAAGTGATGGATGTAGTGAAGGCACTGTGATTTTGTGTTTTGGAAACGGAGGTGGAAAAGCGTGTTTGACAAGTCTGCGTTGTTGAAGCTTCATTCATTAGATCAAGTGGCGATTGCTAGAAGAGATCTTAAGGCTGGAGAAGTAGTCGTTGTGGATAATGAAATGGTGGAAATTCAAGAAGATATCAGCACAGGACATAAAGTAGCATTGACTGATATGGTGCAAGGAACAAGTGTGATTAAGTTCGGGTCTTCCATTGGCCATGCAATTGTTCATATAGGTAGGGGAACTTGGGTGCATTCTCACAATTTAAAAACCAATTTGGCTGGCAAATTGGAATACCAGTATCAACCGCAGCATGAAGTATTTAATTTATCGGAACACGCCAATCATCTTCCAAAAACATTTCAAGGTTATGTTCGTGAAAACGGAGATGTGGGAATTCGCAATGAAATTTGGATTATTAACACCGTTGGTTGCATTAATAAATCAGCTGAAAAACTTGCACAACTGGCGCACATGAAATCTCGTGATGCGGGCGTTGACGGGGTATATCATTTCGCACATCCATATGGTTGTTCCCAATTGGGAGATGATCTTCGTTATACACAAAAGTTGCTGGCAGCGCTCGTCCGTCATCCGAATGCAGCCGGCGTACTGGTGATGGGACTTGGTTGTGAAAACAATCGAATACATGAGTTTATGCCGTTTCTAGGCGATTACTCAGCGGATCGCGTGAAATTCTTGAATGTTCAGGGTGTACAGGATGAACTGGAAGAAGGGCTTGACAAAATATCTGAACTGGTTGCCTATGCGCAAACATTTCAGCGCCAGGCGGTGCCTGTGTCTCGCTTGAAAGTGGGGTTGAAATGTGGGGGCTCCGATGGCTTTTCTGGGATCACCGCTAATCCTTTAATTGGTGCGACATCCGATCTTCTGGTTAGCAATGGGGCCACCACATTTCTCACTGAGGTACCTGAGATGTTTGGTGCGGAAACAATTTTGATGAATCGTGCGAACAATGCAACGACGTATCAAAAAATTGTGGACTTAATCAATGATTTTAAGGACTACTATACTCGACACAATCAAGTAATTTATGAAAATCCTTCGCCTGGTAATAAAGATGGCGGCATCACGACGCTGGAGGAAAAGTCTCTCGGCGCGGTGCAGAAGGCGGGCGAGGCGCGCCTGACCCAGGTGTTGCGTTATGGCGAGCGTGTGCGC
>DAIELO010000228.1 GCA_027341705.1 Caryophanales bacterium | reverse complement strand
TTTGTCTAATATATAGTTAATGTAAAAGTATAAGAACGGGTGCTGACTCGAAAAGATGGGATGAGGAAGTTGACGGAGGGGCACAGTTCCGATAGAAGAGAAGAATTTACAAATGTTGAACCGCGCGAACAAGAGCCTTACGCGATAGTGGGTATTGGAGCCTCGGCTGGGGGCTTGGATGCATTTATGCGCGTGCTTGCCAAACTGCCTAACGATACTGGGATGGCATTTGTGCTGATTCAGCATCTCGAACCCCATCACAAAAGTGCGTTAACCGACATTCTTGCTAAGGTTACTAGCATGGCAGTTAACCAAGTGGAAAATAACATGGTGGTGAAAGCTAACCATGTCTACATTATTCCTCCTGATAAGGCAATGACATTAGCTCAAGGGATATTGTACCTTGCGCCACGGGTAGAAACAGTGGGACTATTTATGCCGATTGATTATTTTTTGACTTCACTAGCGAATGACCAAGGCAGTAAGGCGATTGGTGTCATTTTATCCGGAACCGCGTCAGATGGTTCGCGAGGATTAAAAGAAGTGAAAAATATGGGGGGCATTATTTTTGCCCAAACCCCACAAACAGCAAAATTTGATAGCATGCCACTTAGTGCCATCTCCACTGGTGTGGTGGATTTTGTCTTGTCTCCAGAAGATATCGCGAGTGAACTGGAAGGTATCGCCCGATCCAGTGCCTATGACACGAAACCTGCAGAGACCCAAAAAATTTTTGCTGCAGATGCCGATGAATTAAAACAGATCTTTACCCTACTACGAAAAAACAGTGGCACTAATTTTTCTGAGTACAGAGAATTAACGATCCAGCGGCGAATTTTACGGCGCATGGTATTGAATAAGATCGAAACGGTAAGTAATTATGTCGAATATATGCGGCAAAATCCGGTAGAAGTAGGGGAATTGTATCAAGACATCTTGATTAATGTGACTAGTTTTTTTCGAGATTCTGAGGCTTTTGAGAACTTAAAAAACGCAGTTTTTCCGGCGATCATGAAAAGTAGGATGTCTGGGGAGCCGGTGCGGATATGGGTGGCAGGGTGCTCGACCGGAGAGGAAGCTTATTCCATCGCCATTGTACTGATGGAGTTTTTGGGCGAGGATGCGGCGCATACTCCCGTACAGATATTTGCCACAGATATCAATGATAAGTTGATTGAAAAGGCGCGGGCAGGTATCTATCTGCACAGTATTAAGGCAGATGTCTCAGTGGAACGGCTCCGTCGTTTTTTTATTAAGGTGGATGGAGGATATCGGATCAATAAGACAATACGCGATATGTGCATTTTCGCCAAGCAGGAAATGACGAGTGACCCGCCTTTTTCGCGGTTGGATTTGATCAGTTGCCGAAATGTCATCATTTATTTTGGACCGACAATGCAAAAGAAACTTTTTCCTATTTTCCATTATTCCCTCAAAGAAAAAGGCTTTCTCTTTCTAGGATCGTCAGAGTCTATTGGCACCTATATCAATTTGTTTAATTTGGTAGATAAAAAACATAAACTCTATGCAAAAAAGGCGGCGACGACGCCTATGTTCTATGAGTTTATCGCCCGTGAAGAAGCTGCGGCGATCGTCGAAAATCGCGAGCCGATGCAGCGCGGTGGTCTGGACGTTAGATTGAAGTTCAATGCCATTGAAGCAGCGGATCGCATCATCCTAGACCGCTATGTCCCAGCTGGGGTAATTATCAACGGCGATTTGGAAATCATCCAAATTCGTGGTCGTACCGGCGCGTATCTTGAACCTGCGGCAGGCGAACCAAGTCTCAAGTTATTTAAGATGGTGCGGGAGAGCTTGTCGCTGGGATTGCGCAGTGCCATTAATCAGGCGAAACAAGAGAATGTTCCGATTGCAACAGAAGGTGTGCAAGTCATCTATATGGGTGGGAGTAATCATGTCGACGATGAGTTGACCTCGTATGGAGGAATGTATCACAAAGAGGAATATTTTTTAATATTGTTTGAAAAAGTGGTGCCTTGCACCGTTTTCGAGGATAAGAAAATCAGTAACACTGCAACTGATTGGGAACAGGCAGGGGATAGCAATGAAAGTAGTGAATTGATCGGATTAGAACATGAGCTTATTGCTTTGCGAGAGAATTTGCAAAGCGTTATTGAACAGTATGAGTTGACCAACGAGAAGCTTCGGGCAGCCAATGAGGAAATTCAATCGAGTAACGAAGAATTGCAAAGCATGAATGAAGAACTGGAAACCGCCAAAGAAGAGCTACAATCATCCAATGAAGAATTGATGACGCTAAACGATGAAGTGCAAAGTCGTAACCAAGAATTGAGCAAAACCGGTAGTGATTTATTTAATTTATTTCGCAGCATTAATATTCCAGTGGTCATGGTTAGTAGCAATTTTCACATACGGAGTTTTAATCCCGTGGCAGAAAAAGTACTGAATTTGATTGCCGCAGACGTAGGAC
>DAIELO010000227.1 GCA_027341705.1 Caryophanales bacterium | reverse complement strand
AGACCCGCAGAGGCGGCGCTTGGTCCTTTTGCAGCGCTTGCCATGGATGCATTGCTGGAGTCTAAGCTACTTGAACCGTTGGCAAAAACACAGGTTCAGGAGTTGATTGCACAAATTTATGACTTACACCAGGATGCCTATGGTTGGCAGATTCCCTTTTCAGCGCAGGAGTTGTATGAACAGGTTCGCGCTTTTACCCCCACCCAAGATACGCGCGTTCGCACGTGGGTGCGATTGAGTTTGACAGTGCTGGATATCTGGTACCAATATGGCATGCCACCGACGGTGGCCGTGATCAATCCGCTACAAAACGGAGCTTTGGATGAGGAACTGCTTGACGAACCAAGTGAAGTGGCAAAGCCGATGATCATTAAGACGCCTATGCTATAAGTATCTCGAAAAGGATGATCAAAATGTCACGACCCAAAACAGATCACACAGAAACGTACACCTACAAAGATTATATGAATTGGGATGATTCGGAGCGTTGGGAATTAATTAACGGCATCCCTTACATGATGGCAAGTCCGACACCTGAACATCAACAAATCGCGTTGCAAATGAGTACAGAATTTAACCTCTATTTTCGCAAACATAAATGTCAGGCTTTCATTGCACCATTAGATGTTATATTTGAAGATAATGAGAACGTAAATACGGTAGTTCAACCTGATTTATTTGTTATGTGCGATGAGTTCGGCCATACTACGCGAATTACCGGGATTCCTATGTTAATCGTCGAAATCCTCTCTCCGTCAACGATAAAACATGATCTAGTGCGCAAGCTAAATCTTTACCAAAAAGTCGGCGTGAAGGAATATTGGATTATTGATCCCGCCGAGCAAAATATCACCGTTTATCTGCACGATGGTGCTGTTTTCCATTTAGTAGAACAAGAATTCAAGAAAGGAGACCAACTAAGCTCTTCGGTATTTCCTGATTTACTCATTGATGTGGAGGTGGTCTTTTCGTGACTTCCCACGCTTTACCGGAATTTCACTAAAACAACAGGTACCTATATTTCTCAGGCTCAGCTTGAATAGAGTCCGCAATTTCTCGATATTGTGCTCCTAGTATGACTGAACGAACCCTCTGCGCCCCCTCTGATTTTGGAACTAAAAATCCACTTGCTATCCATGTTTTTACCCGTTCTCGAAGTGTTCTATCGGACAAACCAAGTAATATCCTCAAATCTGACGTGGATACGCTGTCCCTACGAAATGCCAGTTGGCCAAACACCATTCTCTGTTCCGCATCGAGTTTACGTAATACTTCTGGTTCCACAGACGTGTATTCTTGGCTTTTTCGTGTCACAATTTGCGCTGTATCGTGAAAAACCTCTGCGACACCACGAATAAAAAAACTCAACCAGCGTGTCAAGTCTGTGGAATCTCGGCCAAAATAATAATTATGGTGCAAATCCATTTGCAGATTTTCATAATAAGCATCTAGGTTTTTATCGTAATATCTTTCTAATACAAAAAGACCTTTTAATCCAAGCCCACCTCTTAACATGATATAGGTGGCAAACATTCTGGCTGTTCTACCGTTGCCATCCATATAGGGATGAATCGTTAGAAATTGGTACATGAATATTCCTGCTTTAATTGGAGCCACCAGATCTATTTGTTCCGGTGCGTTGATCCATGCCACTAAATCTTCCATGAGTTCAGGTACATCTTTGGTGCTAGTATAAAGTGGTGGACACAAAAGAAAGGACTGATACACTAATAGTGAAAGGTAGTGTCCATATAGTGTTACAGCTAATGAATAATGTCCAAAAGTTGACGGCATAAATTGTCCTGAAATTGACGAGTTTGTTGTCCAAACAAAAAAAGGAAGGGGGTTCCCTTCCCACTTGTAGAATCAGATTTCAATAGAAACCAAGTATTCCTTGTTTTCCAGTAACCCGAGTGGCACATCCTCCACGATCAAGTACCACGTTTTTTCCCGTTCAATCCGGCAATGCACTTTCTGTCGCCCAACGTGAAGCTCAAATTCTTCTCCACAATCCAAACTGAACATTTGTTTCCCAATATCCGCAAACCAGCGATCATGTTCGTTCAGGTAGCGTAATACCGCCCTTCGGGTTCTCATGACAATTCCCCCTGAATCACTCGCGTCACAATGTGATCGTCAATAATTCGATGGCCTGACTGGGCACCGTACAGCAAGCAATGTGTACCTAACTTATTGACCAGTCGGGCTGCACCACCAGAGAAGCGATAAATTTCATCGACCGCCTTGTCGGAAAAGATGTCATGTTCCGTTCCGGCATAGAGTAAGTGACGCTTGATATACTCGCCCACTTGGGATCGATCATAATGCGGTAGCTTGCACTGCAAGTCAATCCGTTGGCGAATGGCCGCATACGATTGCAATACCAATCGATCCCATAGTTCACTTTGTCCCGATAAAACCAGTGCCATCGGACTCTCTGCATCCATTTTAAAGTTCAGTA
>DAIELO010000226.1 GCA_027341705.1 Caryophanales bacterium | reverse complement strand
GGTGTACTGTTAATGGTGACATTGGTCTGGGGTGTCACCTTTGTGTTAGTACAAGACGCCATTCAAAGTATGCCGGTTTTTTCATTTTTGGCGATACGCTTCCTCGTCTCCGGTGTGCTGCTATTTCTTCCCGTATTAGTGATCCCCTCATTGCGCAGAACACTCGCGAATACAAAAATGTGGATCGTAGGCGGCGTGTTGGGATTTTGGCTATTTGTCGGCTATGCCTTTCAAACCCTTGGTCTGCTGTATACTTCACCTGGCAAAGCAGGATTTATCACCGGACTTTACGTCATCCTAGTACCAGTTTTTTCAATTTTCATCCTCCGTCACATGCCAACCCGCTTTGCATGGTTTGGCGTCACACTAGCTGCGGTGGGACTTTTTTTTCTTACCTTTGATCATGCTGGTCACCTCAACCTCGGTGATGTGCTCGAATTTTTTTGTGCCATTTCGTTTGCGTTGCAAATTATATATGTCGGTAAACACACCCAACAATTTGCCGCTCTGCCGATGACCGCCATTCAAATCACGTTGGTGGGGGTATTATCAATAATTACAGGCGCGGCCACTCACGTCAACTTTACCGCTAGTCTACATGCATTGACCAATTGGACGGTGATCAATGCACTCTGGATCTGCATCCTGTTAGCCACGGTGCTCGCTTATCTTGCGCAAATGATACTCCAAAAATTCACCACTGCCACGCGTACCGCATTAGTGTTCTCGATGGAACCAGTTTTTGCCGCGCTCTCGGCATTTGTCATGATCCACGAGATCATGACACCACTGGCGATAGTCGGCAGTGGGTTGATTCTTGTCGGCATGGTGGTAGCAGAACTAGGTGGACAGGAAAAAGTGCTGCAGCAAACAATCTGATGCAGCACTTTTTCCTAATTCAACGCCTGTTCAATTCGATGCCACACTTTATCTATTCCGTATCCCGTCTCGGCCGATGTCATGATCAGCGATGATTCGGCAATGCCCAGATCCCTTCTAATCATCGCTACATTTTTCGCTTGAAATGCATGGGACAGCTTGTCCGCTTTGGTCGTGACGACCACAAATGGGCGTTCGATGTGCAGCAACCATTGCGCCATCGTCACATCCAATTTTGTCGGCGGATGACGAAGGTCAACCAGCATCATCACCAAAGCCAAATTAGACCTATTGAGAAAGTATTCCTCAATCATCGCTCCCCATGTATTTCTGAGATCCTTCGCGACTTTCGCATACCCATAGCCCGGCAAATCGACAAAATAATAGGCCTCATTAATGTGATAAAAATTGATCGTCTGGGTTTTCCCGGGATTCCCTGACGTATGTGCCAAATGGCGACGATTCAGCAACTTGTTGATCAGCGACGACTTACCGACGTTCGAGCGACCAACAAATACAATTTCCCGTTGCTCACCCGCTGGATATTGACTGGGTTGAACAGCCGAGATGATAAATTCCGCAGACTTCACAATCATACGGGATTCACTAGTGCATTTTGCAACACTTCATCCATATGACCAACAAAAATGATCGTCATATTTTGGCGTACGCTGGCTGGGATGTCCTCGACATCCTTGCGATTTTCCAGCGGCAACAATATGGTTTTCATTCCTGCACGGTGTGCGCTAAGGGATTTTTCTTTCACGCCACCAATTGGCAACACACGCCCGCGCAATGTAATTTCCCCGGTCATTGCCACTTCTTTGTGAACAGCCCTGCCCGTAAGTGCTGAAGCCAGTGCGGTAGCCATCGTGATACCTGCTGATGGCCCGTCTTTTGGTATCGCCCCTTCAGGCACATGAATGTGAATATCACGTGCATCCATTAAATCCGCAGGTAGATTCAACGCACTAAGGCGCGAACGCACATAGGAAATCGCAGCCTGCGCTGACTCTTTCATGACATCTCCCAGTTGCCCGGTGATCGTTAGTTTACCTTTGCCTTCGACCGCAGAGACCTCAATGGCAAGCGTATCGCCACCTGCTTCCGTCCAGGCCAACCCGGTCGCTACACCCACTTGATCAGTCAGTTCAACCATGCCGTAATGAAAATGTGAAGGCCCTAAAAACTTCTCCAAATTGCGAGTGGTAACCGTCACACGCTTCTTTTCACCTATCACAATTTGTTTTGCAGCTTTACGGCATAACGCGGCGATTTGACGTTCCAGATTGCGAACTCCTGCTTCTCTGGTATATTCCCTAATCACCTTTAATAAAGTTTCCTCACCAAGCTGCAACTTATCCTTGTTTAAGCCATGCGCCACACGCTGTTTTGGCAAGAGATACTCCATGGAAATCCGCAGTTTCTCTACTTCTGTATACCCTGAAATAAAAATAGTCTCCATGCGATCTAGCAGCGGTTGCGGAATCGCATATGCGTTGTTTGCTGTGGTGATAAACATCACTTTCGACAAATCGTAGGGCATCTCAATATAATGATCGCTAAAGGTACTGTTTTGCTCA
>DAIELO010000225.1 GCA_027341705.1 Caryophanales bacterium | reverse complement strand
TGCTACCGTTCATGTGTAAGTGAATCGTGTGAGTAGCAAAATCAAGCAATGAATTGTCGAGTACCTCATATAGTTGAGTGGCCATCAGGCTGTATACTAAACTAAGAAGAATAATCCAAATAGTTAACAACGTCCCAATGATAATCATGAAAAGTTTAATTCTTATCGCACTAAATGCGTCTTTATGTTTACTTTGTGTCAACACCATTCATCCTTTAAATATTCGTGTGTGCGCTATTCTGTTTTCTTGAGCGTGTAACCTACGCCGCGAACGGTTTGAATAAGCGGCCCTTGGACACTATGCAGTCGTCGTCTTAAGTGATGGACATAGGTATCAAGTACACCTTCTAAGACATCTGTCTCATAACCCCACACATGATCAATCAATTGTTGTCTTGTTAACACTTGTCCCGCATGACGGATTAACATCTCTAAAATTTGGGATTCTTTAGGTGACAATACGACCGAGTCTGCATCGCCGAATTCAATCATGCGCGTCAATAGGTCAAAGCGCAGGCCTTCAAATTCTAATAGGTGGTCGGTCACAAATTCGGTGGGCCTGCGCGCGAGTGCATGGATACGGGCAAGCAGTTCTTCGGTAGCAAACGGTTTGACCAGGTAGTCATCAGCACCAGTATTTAATCCTTCTACTCGATCTGACACAGAGTCTCTTGCTGTTAACAGCAAAATGGGTGTAGTAATCCCTTGTTGTCTTAACTGAACAACAATTTCCAGCCCGTTCATTCCCGGGAGCATGCGATCGAGCACAATCGCATCGTAGGGCACTGTCATTGCAAGATGTAACCCTTCTTCTCCGTCAAAAACCGCATCAGCCTGAATTTGTTCTTCTGCCACTAGACGTACTAGCGCTTCTGCTAATTTGACTTCATCTTCAATAATTAAGATGCGCAAACACATTCACCTCAAATAGAACATACCATATAAAAAAACACAGCGCACACTTCAAGTGAGGGTACGCTGTGTTGGAATCGCCTTTGATGTGATTAGGTAGTTACTTTATTGTTAGCGGTGTCATGACTCAATGCCGATTCTATTTGCGCAAATGATAGGTCTGTTCCCGCTTCCTCGACACTAATATTGGAAGTTTCACGACCGAAAATGACAAACGGTAAAGCGAGCAGCAAGATAGCAATGGCAATACCTTCAAAGATCACTCGATTACCCCACACGTTTAAGAGTATAGGGATAAAGTAGATCGTGACAATACCGCTTAACACTCGTGCGGCCATTTCGTTGAAATATACCCCGTGCCCGCGCAAACGGGTTGGATATTGTTCAGCAACGGCTAATTTAGATACGGGGAACACGCCAAGGCCGAAAAATGAGGTAAGGAAACCGGCAAAAATGACCAAGGCCGGAGCTGAAAATAGCCCGAACATTCCGGCCCCAATAGCGGCCAGCAGGAAGTAGGTCGTAAGTATTTTTTTGCGCCCATATCTGTCTGCCAAATAGCCTTGAACAATCGAACCGATTCCAGCCATCCCCATCATGAGACCTGTAAAGAGGATCGCACTACCATTTCCAAAGCCTCTAGACATAAGCAAGGTGGGGCCAAATACCAACAGGATATAGAATAATACGAGTGCAGCCGTCAATTGTGCGGCAACGATCATACCGCGTTGCAAATAGGGGCTACGAAATAACACTTTTGCTGTTGGCAGTGTGTTGGCACCTTTTTGAATGACAACAAGCGCCTTGCGATTAATGAGCTCAGTATCGTGAGGTAACCCTGCTTCATTTTCTAATTTTTCCACAAGTCGTATAACTTGTTCACGTTTGTTATTTTTAAGTAGATAACGGGGCGATTCTGGCAGCCAGATGGCAAGTGGAATCAAAAGGATTAATGGAATGCCACCAAGATAAAAGGGCACTCTCCAAGCAATGTCAGTAGAAAAGGTGTGCAGCGCCCACAATGCAGCCAAGTTGGGGATCAGGTAAGCGGCTGTTAAGACACCGTTCGAGTAACCGATACTGACAGCACGACGTTTACTGTGGACAAATTCTGATAGGAATAGGTACGGCATAGGCAACACAGCACCTTCGCCAATTCCTGCTAGCAATCGCACGGCAACGAGTTGCCATACTGTATGTGTCAATGCGCCTGCCATGGTAATGATGGAGAAAATCAACATACCGTAAAGTACCACTTTTCTTCTTCCGAATCGATCAGCGAGAATTCCGGCTGGGATCATGCCTAACACCACGCCTACAGTGGAGGCAATGCCAAGCAACCCCATGTCGTTTTGCGTTAGATGCCAGTTACTTTTGAGTACGGTGAGCACAGGCCCTACGATGCCAATGTCAAACGCTTCTGCTAGCCACACAATGGAGAGTAGAACAATAATGCCAATTGTCGTTTTGGTAATAGGCGTTCGATCAAGACGCGCCAGCAAATTTTCATCTGCATATAAAGACGGGTTGTGTTGCATACGATCTAACCTCCTA
>DAIELO010000224.1 GCA_027341705.1 Caryophanales bacterium | reverse complement strand
CAATGCGCAAACTTGTCAACCCCTATCTTCTAAGATCGCCTGCTTCGCCACTTCGCTCCATACGTCATGAAAAAGCACGTTAATTGGATGTTCCAACCACGCTTCGCCAATTTGTGCAAAGTGCGAAACATCTCCGCTTGTATAAAAAGTATGCACTGGGGCACCCAATTCACGACGATTCAGCCGCTCCTCAGTCAACCAGTGACTGATATCTCTCGCTGTCTCCTCCGCTGAACTAATCAACTTCACATCAGGCCCCATCACCTTGTTAATAAGCGGTGCCAATAACGGATAATGTGTACATCCAAGAATCATTGTATCAATACCGGATCCCATAAATACCTGCAGTGAATCTGCAACAATTGGCAGCGCGACCGCTTCTTCAAGTAACCCGCGCTCCACTAAGTCAACAAATCGGGGACAAGACTGACTTAGAATCTCTAATCCATAATGAGTTTGTCTCAGCGACTTTACGTAACTTTTTGAATTAATCGTCGCTTGTGTCCCGATGATGCCGATTTTTTGATTACTTGATGCAGCAATGGCAGCCCTAGCACCAGGTGCAATCACACCTAATACAGGAACATCATACCGCCTGCGCGCCTCCTCCAGTCCGACTGCTGTCGCCGTGTTGCAAGCAATTACGAGCATTTTGACCCCTTGTTCCACTAAAAAATCCAACGTTCGAAACGTTAATGCGCGAATTTCTTCTGGATTTCGGTCACCATACGGGCACCGCACTGAATCTCCGTAAAAAATAATTGATTCTCTAGGCAACTGTCTCCATATTTCCTTCACGACAGTCAGTCCACCAACGCCAGAATCCATGACACCAATTGGCGAATCACGCAACACCCTACCCCCTATTGGTCATCACACAGATACTTTTAGCTTATGTAATAAACAAAAAAAAAGCGCCCATCCACCCAATATCTTATGAATCAATGCTGCGCTAAGTAATTTTGCAATAACCGTAACGCTTGTAATAACATTTGACGGTCACCATCACTCACATGCTCAAGTGCTTCTCCCAAATAATGACGGCGCGCATCCAACACACGCTCAATTAACTCCCGGCCCTTCATTAAAAGGCGTAAACGCACCACCCGCTTGTCTTCCGAATCGCGTACTCTTTCTACAAAATTACGTTTTTCCAAACGATCCACCAGATCAGTGGTAGTACTATAAGCAAGCCCGAGGTTCGCACTCAATTCGCCAATAGTCATCTCAATGTCATGTTTAGAAATCCATAATAAGGCGTCAAATAATGGCGGTGTAATCTCAAAATCAACGAGAATCGCGCGCCCACTTTTGCGAACTGTGGTAGCTACAACGCGCAAGAGCGATTCAATTTCATATACGGTATTGTCCGCATCATTTCGCACGCAACCATTCCTCCGCCACTCTTATACGGTCATTTAAGCACTTTCATCATATGGAGTCAACGCAAATACTGGCACAGGCAAAGGAAATTCGTGTATAATACAGGCTCAAGAAGATTCTGAGGAGCGTCCTGTATGACTACATCATTGGTACATGCACGAATTTTAATATCTTGTAAAGATCGCCCTGGCATTGTCGCCAAAGTATCATCGATATTATTTGCTCTCGGTGCTAATATTACCGAATCAGCGCAACATAGTACCGACCCATTTATGGGTCACTTTTTCATGCGTATTGCCTTTTATTTACCTGTCGACATAGCGTCAGAAACAGTGATTTTGCAAGCTTTTCACCCAACGATTCAAGAATGGGAGATGGACTTTCATTACGCGCCTGCTCACGTGAAAAAGCGAATGGCGATTTTTGTATCAAAAGAGGATCATTGCCTACAAGAAATTTTATGGCAACATCGCGCGGGTGCGCTAGATGGAGAGATTGCTATGATTGTCAGCAATCACCCAGATCATGGTGACACCGCAGCCAACTTGTCCATTCCATTTTACCACACGCCAATCACCAAGGAATCTCGTGCCAAAACCGAAGCCCTGCAACTTGAACTGGTTAAAAACCAAACAGACTTAATTGTGCTAGCACGTTATATGCAAATTCTCAGCCCGGAATTTATCGATACGTATCATTTGCCAATCATCAATATTCACCATTCGTTTCTACCTGCATTTGTCGGGGCGAAGCCTTATGAACGAGCATTCGAACGCGGCGTGAAAATTATCGGTGCCACGGCTCATTACGTAACCAGTGATCTCGATGCAGGACCCATTATCGAACAAGACGTACAACGCATTGATCACGGATATACAGCAGCAGATATGAAAAAAGTGGGCCGCGAAATTGAACGCCAAGTGTTAACACGCGCTATTCATTGGCATTTAGAAGATCGGATTTTACGTTATGGCAACAAGACCATCATTTTCAGATAAAGCACCCACAAACTAACCGTGAATCACATTCCAGCGATTGGATTCCAGACCCGCATAAGTGGAAGTCATCTTCCCAGTTTGCAAAGATACTCGCAC
>DAIELO010000223.1 GCA_027341705.1 Caryophanales bacterium | reverse complement strand
TGGAATTGTTGGTGACGATAGATGCGCTAAAACGAGCGTCAGCCAAATCAATCAACGTCGTCATTCCTTATTATGGGTATGCTCGCCAGGATCGCAAGTCTCGCGCTCGCGACCCTATTACAGCCAAATTGGTGGCAGATCTTATTCAAACTGCCGGAGCTACAAGGGTCATCTGCATGGATCTTCATGCGGGGCAGATTCAGGGGTTTTTCAATATTCCTCTTGATCATCTGGTGGGAATGCCGATTTTGGCAGACTATTTTTTAGCTAAGAATTTGGGTGATATCGTTGTAGTTTCCCCTGATCTTGGAGGGGTGACGAGAGCTCGCCAAATGGCTGAACGTCTAGGTTCCAATATCGCGATTATTGATAAGCGTCGGCCTGAACCAAATGTGGCTGAAGTCATGAATATCATTGGCGATATTGAAGGACGCACAGCGATACTAATTGACGACATGATCGATACAGCAGGCACCATTACACTTGCAGCCAAAGCGTTATTGGAAAAAGGTGCAAAAGAGGTGTATGCCTGTTGCACGCATCCTGTTCTATCTCCTCCTGCGATTGAGCGATTGATTGATTCTCCCATCAAAGAGGTAGTGGTGTCTAACACTATTTCACTACGTGAAGATCAAAAAATAGACAAGATGGTGGTACTCTCTGTTGCCCAAATTATTGCAGAGGCAATCATGAGAGTGCACGAAATGCGATCCATTAGCGAACTTTTTGATTAGATGAACAGGAGGAGAGGGGGCGTGCGATATAAAACTGATCGTCGGTCTTGGGAATCCTGGTAAAGATTACGAAAAAACAAAGCACAATGTGGGATTTTGGTGTATTGAGGCATTACAAGACACATGGAACGCAAAACGTTCCTATAAAAAATGGCAAGCATTAGTAACGGAAGCGAAAGTGGATCAAGAATATGTCTATCTGCTTCGTCCTCAAACTTACATGAACCTAAGTGGCCAATCTGTCAAGGAAGCAATTCACGCGTTGGGTATTGAGCCTTCGCGGGAACTAATTCTCATTTATGATGATCTGGATTTGTCGGTGGGGAGTATCAGGTTGCGGGAGCAAGGCAGTGCCGGTGGCCATAACGGAGTCAAATCAGTGTTGCAGCATGTGGGCAGCAACACTTTTCCGCGTATTCGCATCGGAATTGGCCGTCCTCCTTTTGACATGACGGTCGTCGATTATGTATTGTCTCCATTTCCCAAAAAAGACCGCGAACAAATCATGCAATCGGTGCATCATGCAGCAGAGGCTGTTCAAGCAGCATGTGGTCAGCCATTTCCTAATGTGATGAACAAGTTTAATTCTCGCCCTTCCACCACATAATAGCAATAGGCAGAGTGGTGGGATGGAGGGCACGTGAGATGCATATTGTGTATTATTGCAAGTATTGCAAGACATACCTTGGATCGCTGAATTCGTCGCAAATTTCTTATGAGGCACTTGGATTTACGAACTTGACGGCACAGGAAACTGCTGACATGATTGAATATCATACAGAGGATCAAACCACCTATGTAAAAACTGTATGTGAATATTGTGAAACTGCTTTGCAGCAGAACCCAGCATTGTACTTGACGAACACACCTATTCAGTAATAGTTTGTTAGGATAGCATATTTTTTGAACGTCAGGAGCGACCGCTCAATGAGTTTTGCCTACACGCGGTTCGCGTCGGTTGGCGTGGACGTATAGAAGTGTTAGGCCTTGCGCAGACATTTGCGTTAAGGCCTATTTGGCATCAAAAAAGTGACAAGCGCGATTTTAGGGCAGGGGGAAAACAAATTGCGTAAAATCGTAGAGTATTTGGCTCATACGCAAGAAGTGATGGCGTTAGAACAAGCAATGTCTACAAATGGCGGACAGCAATTGGTGACAGGCATCAGTGGCTCTGCTCGGCACTTGTTATATGCGGCACTGAAAAAGGACGCAAGAAGTATTTTGATTGTCACTCATTCCATGACGAATGCAGAAGCAGTCGTTGCAGATTTAAGCGAACTGCTAGGGGAAAATCAGGTGTATTTATTTCCTGAGCGAGAACTGACACATGACGATTTACTGGCTTTTAGTCCGGAGCTTGCCGCATTGCGCTTGCGGACATTGCAAGCATTGAAAAATCAGGAAAAAGCGATATATGTTACGACCATCAGAGGGTTAAAACAGCCAATGGTGACTCCGCAGCGACTCTTTCAGGCCGTTGCACAGCTTGTTTGGGGTTCCATAGTGCCGATGGATCAATTGCTGGAGCAACTCATTGCAGGTGGATATGAACGGGTGGAGCGTGTGGAAACGCGCGGACAGTTTAGTGTTCGCGGGGGGTTGCTTGATGTCTACCCACTCAATTCAGATGCGGTACGTATCGAGTGGTTTGGGGACGAGGTAGACTCGATCCGATTATTTGACCCAGAGACTCAACGTTCTACAGAACAAGTGAAGTCGATTGAAATTTGGCCAGCACGAGAAATGGTGGTGAGTGCAAGTGAATTGAAGGATCTTGGCGATCGAGTGGAAAATGAAA
>DAIELO010000222.1 GCA_027341705.1 Caryophanales bacterium | reverse complement strand
GCAGAAACTTTACCAGCAAGATGCCAAGCCAACGCCAATTTTTCAGAAGTCACTTCCGCATGAAAATCGACAATAATATGAGAAGTGATCCCCTCAAGTTCTGTGATCAAGTTCTCAGCTGTCTGAAATGGGCATTCATAAAGTCCCATATAGGTTCTTCCAATTAAATTGATAATGGCGACCTTTTTTCCACCCACATCACATAGGATATGCCCTCTCCCAGGAATATTGCGTTGAAAATTGGCTGGTCTGCAAAGTCGATCATCGCGATCTAGCCGATCATAAATTTCTTTTTGATCCCACGTATGATTGCCAAGCGTAATCATTTCAACGCCTGCATCAAAAAGTTCTTCCAGTGCCTTCTCCGTCAGACCTCGCCCATTCCATGCGGCATTTTCGCCATTTGCCACAATCAAATCCAATTTTTCAGCCCGTTGTAATTGTGGGAGTACTTCAGCTACAAAACTGATACCAGCTTTGCCATTTATATCACCAATAAATAAAATGTTCAAAAAAATCCCCTCACCTAAAAAATAAGGGCAGCCTTACGGCCGCCTTATTTTGCGTATTCTACTGCCCTCGTCTCGCGTATGACGGTGACTTTAATCTGTCCAGGATAATCCAATTCACTCTCAATGCGCTTAGAAATTTCTCGCGCAACACGAACAGATTCGGCGTCATCAACTTGCTCTGGTTTCACAATAATACGAATTTCACGTCCAGCCTGAATGGCAAACGACTTGTCCACACCCTCAAAAGAACTCGCAATTTCCTCTAATCGCTCTAAGCGTTTCAAATATACGTCTAAAGATTCTCTACGCGCCCCAGGACGTGCAGCAGATAATGCATCCGCCGCACCAACCAATACAGAGATAGGAGAAGTATATTCCACATCACCATGGTGGGCTGCGATCGCATTAATGACAGTAGGATGTTCCTTGTACTTTTTCGCTAGATCCACGCCAATTTCCACATGTGAGCCTTCCACCTCATGGGTAATTGCTTTGCCCACATCATGCAACAAACCTGCGCGCTTTGCCAACGTAATGTCAAGTCCCAACTCTGCAGCCATTAGACCAGAAAGATGTGCCACTTCAATAGAATGTTTCAAAACATTTTGTCCATAACTAGTACGGTACTTCAAACGACCTAGTATTTTAACAAAATCCGGATGAATGCCATGCACTCCAACATCAAATACCGCTTGCTCGCCTTCTTCTCGCACTCGGTCATCCACATCGCGTCGCGCGCGCTCTACCATCTCTTCAATACGAGCGGGATGAATACGTCCATCCGCCACCAGTCTTTCAAGTGCAATCCGGGCTACTTCACGTCGAATCGGATCAAATCCAGATAGAATAACTGCCTCTGGCGTATCGTCAATAATTAAATCTACCCCTGTTAATATTTCCAATGTGCGTATATTACGACCTTCACGCCCAATGATTCGACCTTTCATCTCATCACTTGGCAATGCAACTACAGATACCGTCGTTTCAGCTACATGATCCGCCGCACAGCGTTGAATGGCTGTGGCGATGATTTCCTTAGCCTTGCGATCTGCTTCTTCTTTAGCCTGAAGTTCAATTTCCCTCATCAGTAATGCCGCATCATGTTTACATTCTGCGCCAACTTGCGAGAGAATTTGCTCTCTTGCTTGATCTTGCGTAAGTCCAGAAATGCGCTCTAGCTCAGTCACTTGTTCAGCCTTTACAGACTCAAGTTTCATCTTCAGGTCTTCAATAGCCTGTTCTTCTGATGCAAGTGTTTCACTTCGTCGTTCCATAGATTCTGTCTTACGATCTAGCGCTTCTTCCTTTTGCAGTAATCTGCGCTCTAATCTCTGCACCTCTAATCGGCGTTCGCGAAGTTCGCGTTCTGCGTCATTGCGAATCCGATGAGACTCCTCTTTTGCTTCTAATACTGATTCCTTGATCTTTCTTTCGGCTTCCCTTTTCGCGGCCTCTACAATTTGTTCCGCTTGCGCCCTAGCGGCAGAAAGTGATGTCTCGACACTTTTACCACGGGACGTAAACCAGAAGGCCACTGCAACAGCCACGATGATTGCGGTAACTAAAAGAATGGCAATGAACACAAGGAAGTTTATTATCATGTTAATCAATTGCCCCCTTGCCATTATAAAGCAAGGACGCCGGGATTCGTCGAAAAGAATTCCCTAACAGTCAATCCGATCACACGCGATAAAAATGACTCATCTGCAATCACAATAAAATAAGCAGGTATACGCAATTAAATTGTACGATACTTGTAAAACCCTGTCAACCAATATTCATTTTTAATTGAGAATTAACAAGAAACAAATACTAACTGATTTCATTTGTAGAAGAATGATTTTTATTTTAATCGTTTTGATTAATTTCATTAAGAACCATTCGAATAGTGGAATGGGAAAATCCTTTTCGACTTAAGTAAGCAACAAGCAATGACCGAGGATTATTCGCTTGTTTACGAATTAACTCTGTCCATTTCTTGTTAGCCACCACCCTTGCACCAGGCATCTCATCATACTCTTCATTTTGAAT
>DAIELO010000221.1 GCA_027341705.1 Caryophanales bacterium | reverse complement strand
TCACAAAGCTCAAGTTACCAGCACTATCTGCTGTGATCAAGTCACCGTAGGAACTGTTTGCAGGTGTTCCCACTGCTAAGCCAGGATTGGTCAACGCGTTGCTTACCACGGTTCCGACGAGCGGGAATGTGGTCGTGGTGGTACCATTCACATACGCAAAGTCGTTAGATCCGCCATTTGGCGAAGTGACCAAAATCTGTCCATTTGCTACTGGATTGCCAGCAGAGTCTTGCAGTTGACCAGATACATTCACATTTTGTCCAATGTTAGGTGTGTTGGTGCTGACTGAAAGATTGTTAATCTTAGCTGGCACACCCGATTGGGCAAAGGTAATATACGTGGCACTCGGTATATTCACGCCAGAAGGAAGACCAGAAGCTTGCACTTCTACCGTTTCGCCATTTGCATCGCTCAAATACGCTTGGGCTACACCCGCGCTGTTTGTGGCCACTTGAATCGTTGCTCCAAGTGTTGCGCCTGACGCACTCACAAAGGAAGCATTTGACAAGGAAGTGCCATCTGTTTGTGTCACTTTAAGCGTCACCAGCACGTTCGCTTGCGGTTGACCACTCGCATTAGCAGGCAGCGTTAAGCTGATTGGCAATGGCTGACCTAGTGCGGCACTGTATGGGGAACCGGTTCCCGCAAACGGTGAAAGTCCCGCTTGATTATTGGCGACAAATTGTAGATATGCCGCTGGGCTGCTAATGGCATTGTTGCTGCTGTTGGTAAATGGAGCGGTAGCTACTACTTGATACGCATAGGTGGAGCCAGATGGACCTGTCAAGGAAATAGTGGCGACACCACTTGCGTTGGTATACACGGTATATTGTTCAGCATTTGTTTTTTGTGTGCCAGATATCACAGTCCCGCTTGCATTGTCTACAGTTGGTAGATAGCCGGTTGGGTAGCTGCCATAGTTCGACACATTATAGGTCACGGCAGTGTTCGGAACAGGATTACCGTTTGCATCTGTGAGCGTGGTGCTTAGTGAAATAGCGGTGTTATTCAACGAAACCGCCGGACTTGCCACTGCACCAGTTCCGTTTGACGCATTGCTGACGGTGATATTGCTTAGTGTTGCAGATTGACTTTGGCTTGCGGCTTGCCCGGTCAGGGTCCAGCTTTGGCCATTATAGGTGTTGGTGAAACCTGCTAATTTAAGCGCTTGGTTCAAGTAGTAAATTGGTGCAAATGTCGTCATGACGCCAGAAGCTGGATCTTTTGCGACGACGCGTGGTGCGAGTTGTACGTTCGTGCCATTTAATTGAATGACCATTTGATTCGCATTCGGTGCGCCCACTGTTGCGCTTGGTGGGTTCACAGTCACGCCTGCTGGGGTGGTGATATTTAGGATGCGGGTACCACCATTCCAGTTGACGGTGTAGCCGAGTTTGCCGAGTCCTTGCATCATATAGTAAACAGGCAGGAATTCGGTCATGTTGGTGACGTCTTTTGCGACGATACCATTTACGACTGCTGTATAACCGCTACCTACATTGATTGTGCGGGTGTTGTACTGTGTCGCTGATGTGGCGGCAAACGCCATTGGTGCCATCATGCCGATTGTTAGCGATACTGCTGCAGCACCAGTTATCATGCGGTTCCAATTTTTACTATTCAAAATTTATTTCCTCCTAATATTTTTGTTATTTATGAAATTCCTATCCCCGATCTAATGTCCCTGTGCAACCGTGCTCCCACCCCCGTTGCCGCCAATCATTGGCATCATCTCCGTCCCCATCGCCAAGTGAGTGAGACAAGTTCTGGTGGGTCGTATTTTCACAGGATGACATCCCTCCTCTCAGTGAAAACTTAATGATAAAGGTAATGGAATAGTCGTTTATCCACAGAAAATGGAATGTTCTAGAATCTCGCAACGATTTTGCAGAACATTCGCACATCTATAACTGCTGCTGTATTTTAAAAAAAATCCCGTGATAGCGGGGTTTTCGTCACTTTATTATCACTACTATGCGCAGATAAAAGCTTTTTGGAATTGGCCGAATTCATTGGAAGGGAGAATATTCCTTTTTTGAAGTGCCTTTTTATAAGGAATGAATGTTGGATGATGAAAACAAAAAAGGAAGATAGCTGAATTTAGGCCATCTTCCTTTGGCGCGGACATAAGTGGTTATTTGAACAGTTGTTTTACTTCATCGTGGTAACCGTGGCGTTGAAAAAACTCGATCAATGCCACTTCGAAAATCTCGCGTTGGGATACGCGCTTGTCCTGACTGTAGTCTCGTGCGAGTTGCGCCAGTAAGTGGCTAATGTGAATCGACTTGGTGACAAGCACCCCAGGTACGAGGTAACGTGGTAAAAATTTCGGATCATTGGAGAGTGTGAGCAGGGAATGCAGCATTTCTTTGCGGTTAGACAGCCATTCTAACAGTGACTCGTAATTGGTCCATGAAGATTCATTCATTGCCTCTGGCTCTGCATATTCATCTGCTGTTTCTTCGACGGTGTCAGGGAAAGTGTTCGGTTGCTGCGTGCTTACATAGGTGTTCGTGGCGCTTGACCAAGCGTAGCGATGTGCGGACATATACCGCGCCATCTCACGATG
>DAIELO010000220.1 GCA_027341705.1 Caryophanales bacterium | reverse complement strand
ATCTAATCGTGAAATCAGCAAGACTTGTCTTATTAAATGCATTTTTGCAAGTCAGCAGGTCGGTCAATGAAGGGCGCAGATATAGAAACAATAAATCTGCTTTATCACCCGCCATTTGATAAAGTGAGTAACTGCCTTCACGGCGAGTGCCTACGGCTAGCTGTTTGTTTTCAAAGCTGACATATTCCTGGATTGCATCATCGCGTTGCGCGTCAGAAACAGTTTTCCATAAAGCCCAATCGATGGTGCGGAATTCGTGATAGGCGTACCATCCTTCGATCGTTTGTGTTGGTTCACTCATGCAGGTCTCTCCTTTAAATGGGCTAGCCTAAAATTACTTGATATTTTATTCGGATGCAACCGCTTAGGAATTTTTTGCCTTTTTGTAAGATAGGTAAATAACGCGCACCACAACTAAAATGGCGGTGATCATAATAAGGATTAACACAATGGAACCGATTTTGTCTTTTTTGAAATCAATCCAGCTTGCCACTACGGGACTGGCCTGAATGATGTATAACACGACGGTTACTGGCAGGAAAATAAACGAAATCCAACTATAGAGTTGCGTTCGTTTCGCTCCTTGGCGAATTTCCTGATCCCTTGCTTCAAGTTCGCGTTCTTTTGCTAAACTGGCCATGTAATCGTCAATTTCTTTGATTTCTTCTTTGAGTTCTTCGTACATTTGCGAGACGTTAAACACGCGTTGCCATCTTCGATATAGTTGATCGCGTTCTTCACTCACAGAGGCTTGGCTAAAGTAACAGCGTGAAGTAAAGTCATAGATGTGTTCGCGCAAGAGCCGTGATTGTTGTGCTCGATCCGTAGACAAAGCGGCATCAGCCGCAGCCATTGCATACATTAAGATGCTCATTCGCTGATGCATAGCGAGCAGCATCATGAAAAAATAATTCGTGCGAAATGAGCGCATGGCAGGTGAGCGGGTGCCCGAAAAATGCTGGGTACCATTGTCAAAAGCCATCACAAACCCACCTTCGAGCGATTGGCTGTGAATGACATTGTGATAGGGTACGTAGTTGTGTTCAGAATCATCCAAGATGTGTCTGACAAAATAGTTGGAGTTTTTCGAAGTCAATGTCTTACGCAGTACGGTGATGTGTTTGGTGGCATAATCTAAAAAATCGCTATGGACATGTCCTGTTTCTTCGGTTTCTTCTGGTTTTGATAAAAGTACAGCCCCATATACATTTAAGAACGTGTCGATCATTGGTTGCCACGGTCCCGACTCTTCCCAATTGTTCAAACAGGCCAAAAAAACATGCTGAATCAGCGACTGCAAGGTGACAGGGTGCCCTTTTGACAAACTTTGCAGCAGACCCTCTGCCGTAAACTCGTGAAACCAAACTGGTACGTTGCCGACTTGTCGTGTCAATGGTTCCGTTCGTCGTTGCCGAATAGATGTCTTTCTGGTAAAGGAAGCGAGGCTGGAGTTTAAATTTTCAATCCATTCTACTTTCAATGGCTCGCCGGAAGAAACAATAGGCTGAATTTCAATAATGAGAAAACAAGCTCCATTAAAGAACATGTACAGATCGACCTCCGAGATTTTGAAACCGTGGTCGGTACTGCTCATACGATCAGTTTGCATGTTAGAAAAATGTTGGACTACTTTGTTGGAAAGGACAAAACGCCGTTGGTTTTGCGGTAAGCGCATGTATCGCTTAACATAGGGTGCCATGTTGTCTAAATCTGAATCGTAATATTGAAATTCACTCCACATGGGTACGGGTGCTGTCTCGGAATCAATAGACACTTGGAATGCAGCGATGTGTTCAGCCAATCGGGTGAATGCGGAATCATCTTTAATGTCTAGCACAAAGGGATAAACAAATTTTGTCCAAGCTTCCTGTACATCCCACACGAACTGAACCCCTTTCTACTACATTACCTATTGCATGTACGCGAATTGTATTTATACTATCATTATATAGGAAAAAACGCTGGTTGGTCATTGCCATCGTTGTCCATTGACGAATCGAGAGGATTATGTTAATTTACTAAATATAGTATGGGATAATAGAATAGTTGACTAGGTTGCATGTTGCGTATTAAGGATGCTTATGTCGGTTCACCGAATTTGACAATGGAAGAGAGGATCTCTTGTGACCATTTCACTGAACACCGCCTCTGGCGGTATGGATGCTTTTCAACAGATGCTAGATGTGATCGGTAATAATATTGCGAATGAGAATACAACAGCATTTAAAACGAGTGACGTTCAGTTTGCTGATATGCTAAGTCAAACCCTTAATCAAGGGGCTTCCCCAATTGGAACGCCTAACACGGCTGGCGTGGGGGGGACAAACCCGATGCAGGTGGGATTAGGTGTAAAGGTGGCTTCAATTTATAATGATTTCACGCAGGGACCGTTAGAACAAACAGGGAATCCCACTGATCTTGCCATCTCAGGCGCTGGTTTTTTTACCGTATCTCCCGATCAAACTAATGGTTCATATTTTTACACGCGAGCAGGTAATCTATCGACAGATGCTAATGGTAATTTAGTTACACCTAATGGTTATTATTTAATGGGAGCTAGCTATCCGATCAGTG
>DAIELO010000021.1 GCA_027341705.1 Caryophanales bacterium | reverse complement strand
GCCATTCTTCCCACTGGCCAAGCTCACTTGCTGCTTCGAGTTTTTTTGACTTCAAACGTTCCGTTGTATACTTCACAGCATTAATGAGGTAATCGTCTTCTATTGCCTCGTGAATGCGTTCCTCAAACGTTGAATGATTATCATTCATCGTGTCATCCCCTCATCAAGCAATTCCGCAATATGCATGACTCGCGTACCATTCTTTAATCGTCCCATCCTACCACCGATGTGCATAAGGCATCCCATGTCTGTACTGACAAGCACATCGGCACCAGTTTGCGCCACGTGCGCCACTTTTTCATCTGCCATCGCGGTAGAGAGTTCCGGCATTTTTACGGAAAATGTGCCCCCGAATCCACAGCAGTCTTCTGCTCTCGGCAGATTCAGTAGTTCAATTTGCGCCACATGTTCAAGTAACAATAACGGTTCATCCTTGACACCAAGTAACCTAGACGCGTGACACGATGGGTGATAGGTTACCTTATGTGGAAACACTGCGCCTAGATCTGTCACTCCTAATACATTGACAAGAAACTGGGAGAACTCATATGTGTGAGTAGCTAAGTGTAACGCGTCCTCTGCCATTTTGAATTCGTTTTCATATATTTGCGGAAAAAAATGCTTGATCATCCCTGTACACGATCCAGAAGGTGATACGACATACTCTGACTTGTTGAATGCCTGCACCAGTGTTTTACCGACCACTTTTGCTTCCTCTACATGGCCACTGTTCCACGCAGGTTGCCCGCAACAAGTTTGCTCTTTCGGGACATCCACTTCCACGCCGAGTCGCTCTAACACTCGCACCATCGCCTCACCGACCTGAGGAAACAAACTATCCACCATACAAGTAACAAACATGGACACTCTCATATGCATCAACTCCTACCTAATTAATATAATGCTACTTTACACTATACACGACAAATCATCAGATGACCATATGATTAACTATGAATTATAAAAAAAACCTCTTCCCCAGCGAGAAGAGGCTTTGTTCCTATGACTGAATCAACTTACCATTTGCTGATAACGGTTCAAACCGGGCATTGAAAAATCTCAGCGTAGGTGGTTCATATACCATTTTCAACCCACTGATGAACTCTCTTTTTTCATACAGAGAAATCACCGAATCTGCCACCACATCCATGTGATTATCTGTATAAACTCTTCTCGGTATGGTTAAACGCACCAATTCCAGCTTTGGTTGATTATTTTCACCTGTGATTTTATTGCGGCCTGCAGATACAATTCCTCGTTCCATCGAACGCACACCTGAATCGAGATAAAGTGCAGCGGCCAAGGCCTGAGCAGGTAATTCTGTTTGATGCAAATGAGGAAGAAATCGCCGGGCATCTAAAAACACTGCATGGCCTCCAATAGGTCTAACGATCGGTACCCCTGCATTCAATAATTGATTTCCCAAATACCGCACCTGATTAATGCGATGCTTAATATAGTGGTCATCAATTGCTTCATAGATGCCCTGCGCCATTGCTTCCATATCGCGACCGGCCATGCCACCATAAGATGGCATCCCTTCATAAAGCACCACTAATTCTCGTGCGCGTGTATATAAGTCATCATCATTCATGGCAAGGAACCCGCCAATATTGACCAGACAATCTTTTTTACCACTCATTGTACAGCCATCAGAGTACGACATCATTTCTTTTAAAATATCTTTAACCGGTGTACTTTCGTAGCCTGCTTCACGTTCTTTAATAAAATAGGCATTCTCCACACAACGCGTCGCATCAAACATGACAGGTATTTCGTGCCTGTGGCATAAATTATGAACCGCTCGCAAATTCTCCATACTTACTGGTTGACCGCCTGCAAGGTTAACGGTCACCGCCACGCTCACGTATGGGATCTTCTTTGCCCCGACCTTTTCAATCAAAGCTTCTAGCTTGATTAAGTCAACATTGCCTTTGAAAGGTAGTTCAACCATGGGATCATGCGCTTCATCAATGATGATATCGACAAACGTGCCCCCATTGATCTCCTGATGAGCCCGTGTTGTCGTGAAGTACATGTTGCCTGGTACATAGTCACCTGGATGAATTTTTAGTTGCGAAAGTAAATTTTCTGCTCCCCTACCTTGATGAGTGGGAATGACATGTCGATACCCATACACATCTTTTACTGCATGTTCTAACTTAAACCAGCTTTTACTTCCGGCGTATGCCTCATCACCACGTTGCAGCGCTGCCCATTGAAGATCGCTCATGGCTGAAGTGCCACTGTCAGTCAATAAATCAATGTAAACATCTTCTGAGTTAATCAAAAATGTATTGAATCCGCCCTCAATAAGTGCGTGTTCACGTTCTTGATCGTTGAGGATGTTCAACAATTCAACCGATTTAATTTTGTATGGTTCTGCCATTCTTCTTTTCATAATCTGACGCTTCCTTCCTACTGGGTGATCTCAATCCAAGTATAGAGGTAAGCACTTACTAATTTCAATATTTTGGATAACAGTGGTAAAGCTTCACCGCATAACCGTAAATTAGTAAAAAAGCGCTACCGGTTATTCCCCTATTCAATACCCACCACCGCGACATATGATGCAAGATGCAAATGAGGAGAGGAGGTCCGAGATGGGTCATCCACTGTATTATCATGCAGTACGATTTGTTGGCAAACCCGTATATGCAGCTCATCGTAATGGAAATATTTATCACGGCGTGTTAAGTACGGTCACACAATCTGGGGTTTATTTGTTAAATTGTCGCCCTGTCACGCACTTTGCTAATTTTCAAACCGAGAACACACCACCCATTTCCACTTTGCCAAACGCAAATCAGCAAGTAAGCGTGACTCCTGAACTGGTTTTCGTCCCTGGATTGTACTTTACTTTCGGTGCGTTAACAGGACTGACATTAGGCGCACTTGCATATTATTGGTAAGTAATCATTGCCCTATTGCTCGCAACTAGGATAGGGCATCTACTATTAATACAGCGCGAAACCTGGTTTTCGCTAACTCTAGTCCCAGTCCCCTTTTGCTACGAAAAACACCTTGCCGCCAACGTATAGTTGAAATTCATCCGCATCTAATTCCGCGTCAACATTGATTAATGAAGGTCGGCCCATTTCAACACCCTGCACTACGTGATAATGAATTTTGGAGAGACCAAAATACTGATGCGACAACAAATAAGCAGCCAAATTGCCATTTGCACTGCCAGTGGCTGGGTCTTCAAAAAAACCCGACTCATCCACAAACACACGCACGTGTAACGGAATAGATGAACCATTCTCCCCTGGGGTAAAAAGCAGTACATTTGCCTTAAGTTGATGATCAAGAAAAGCTTGGTACAGCTCATGATGTACTCGGCATTTTTGAAGTGCAGCGAGCGTCTTGACTGGAATGATGAGGGAGGGTAGACCGGTAGATACCACTTGAATCGGAAATCGTTCATCAATGTCGCTCATTTGTAAAGACAACATGTCGGTTACATCACTAGAATCCACAAAAACCCGACCAAACGTTGGTTGGTTTTGCTTCATGGTCAATTCGTTCTCATCGATTGTCACAGGGATTTGACCTACTGACAGATTTAACAATATTTTCGTTGCCAACCCGCTCTCATACACCTGTGATATGACAAAAGCAGTACCTAACGTGGGGTGCCCTGCAAACGGAAGTTCAACATCAGGTGAAAAAATCCGAACGTTGTATCCTCCATCGGCTTGTTTTCCCGACATAATGAATGCTGTTTCAGAAAAATTAATCTCTTTGGCAATCTGTTGCATTTCTGTCGTATTGATCTCCCTGTCTGGAATCAATACGGCAAGTGGATTCCCCTGATATTTAGACGCGGCAAAAACATCCACAATAAAAAACTTCAAAACAATACACCTCTAGTATGTAATGGGAGACAAAGAACGTTTTCGTCCAGAAAATGTAACTAATTCCTGATAACCAACTGCTTTCACCAGTGAAAGCGCCTGCTCATAATCTGCCCCCACATCTTCTGGGCGATGAGCGTCAGAATTGATCACAATGGGAACATGACGGTTAAAGCTAGCCTGTAATAATCCTGGCGCAGGATATAATTTACCCACCGGTTTACGCAATCCTGCTGTCGAAACTTCAATCACTGCATTGTTGTTGGCGAAAGTTTCCGCGAGACGCTCATACCAGTCTGATAAAAACATAGGATCATCAGGCTCATAACCAAACACTTTAATTACGTCAGCATGACCGACAAAATCAAAAAGATTACTCTCCACCATCTGGGTAAGAATCGAAAAATATTCATCATAAGTAGCCTTAAGATCCCGATTCAACCATTTGTCTTTCATTTCCAAAAGATCAAAACCAAAATCGCCTAGCCAATGCACGGAACCAATGACATAATCAAATGGGTACTCTTTGATAAATCGCTCTAAAGCAGCTTCAGTGCCCGGTATAAAATCAAGCTCAATACCAAATTTTACACGATGACCGACATGTCGCGCAGCTTCTACCATTTTGTAATATTCGTCGATGTTCTCCGTTCTGCGTTCTCTTATCCAAGGGTTATCGAACAAATGCGCAGTCTGTTGAAAGCGATAAGCATGCTCCGATACGCCATATTCTTCAATGCCGCGAGCTTGTGCTACGCGAAGAAAATGTTCTAGCCACTCAACTGTATACGGTCCTTTTTCCGTATGCGTATGGTAATCTGTTACCATGAATATTTCACTCCATAACGACCTTTTTTTGTTCGATATACATAGACATAATTAGGAAGTCGGACGCGAGTCAGTAATTCACCATCGCGAATTCGGGTTGCATAGCAACCTGCCTGAAATTTACTGTCGTATAACGTGCCACTATACACCCAACCCACTTCACAACCTCCTTATTAGCTTAATTATTCCTGAATCAATGGTATGATAATCGTAAATGTAGTACCAATCCCTTCGGAACTTTGTACACCTATTTCCCCATGATGCGCGTGAATTAAACTGCTCACAATGGCAAGGCCAATCCCAGTACCACCACCAGTCCCGCTGGTGCCCCCTGTTCGTATCCTAGCTTTATCTGCCTTATAAAAGCGTTCAAACACGAACGGCAAATCTTGTTGTGATATGCCTTCACCAGTATCAGTGACGCGTACCACTGCCTGTTGGTCAGAAGCTTCTGTCCTTAATGTAATACTTCCGTTTTTAGTATGTCGCAATGCATTATCGACAAGATTCGTTAGTACTTGCTCTAAGCGATCTTCATCCCCTAACACACGCAATACTTTAGCATCTGCTTCTAAATGTAATTGTAACCCCCTTTCCAAAATGGCGCCATGAAATTTTTTCACCACACGTTTCACAATGGCTGATAAGTCAATATTTTCTAAATGCATTGAAAAATGGCCTGATTCGAGTTGAGCTAAATCCAATAATTCGTTAACTAACCGTCGCATGCGAAGTGTTTCATCGTGAATAATTCTAATCAGTTCTTCTTGCAGTTCTGGTTCTTCTCCGAAATTATCCATCAACGCCTCCGCATAACCCTGTAAAAGCGTCAATGGTGTGCGGAGTTCATGAGAAACGTTAGCAACAAAATCTTTGCGCAAACGATCCAGTTGTTTTTCTTCTGTGATATCCCTCATGACAGCCAACGTGCCGCGCAATCCTGTCACATGATCAGGTTCATAAAGTGGCGTCATACTAACTGCTAAGTCCCTGCCTTGCCAATGCAATTCTGCAATAATTGGTTGGCGTGCGATCAGTGCTTTTTGCTGTAACAAATTGAGTTCACTAAACCAATCGCCAAGGTCATTGGTAGTGGATTCCTGATCGCGAATACTTAAGGTGCGCGCCCGACGTAACCACTGTTCTGCAGAAGGATTTAAGAGTGTCGTATGTCCTTTACGATCAGTGGCAATCACCATATCCATCATGGCATTGAGAATCCCAGCCATTTGTTCTTTTTCCTGTGTTAATGCAAGCATTGACCGTTCCAGTTCAGAGGCGACACGATTTAGTGTATTCCCAAGCCGGCCTACTTCATCCAAAGTAGCCACACGCACACGAATATCAAACTGACCTTTAGCCAATTTTTCCGCCGCGATGTTCATTTCCAAAAGTGGCCTTGACACATTTTTTGACACCACAAATGCAAGGCCAGTTGTGAAAATAGCAACCAATATCACTGCGAAAATAATAAGCGCAGGAATCGAATCGGTAGGATTCCCAGCGATTTGATTGGATAAAGTAATAATTAAGTAAGCTAAAATATGCCCATTATCAGCTTTAATGGGCATAATAGTGAATAGATTAGTTTGTGGATCAGGTGCTAATAAAAATGCTGGCTTCCCTGAGAAAATGAGCGGAAGCTTAGAGTTTAGCTGCAGCTTTTGTGAAGCAGGCAGGGAATTAATATAGTTTTCTATCGGCATCGCGCGTTTACCTGTTGTCGTAATAATGTAATAATGACTATGATACACAGACAACACGTGGTTTACTTTATTTTGTAAATCTCGAGAAGGTACTTTACGCAATATCTCACTTATTGTAATAGCCTGCCGAGACAGGTCGCTTTTTTGCATGGCATCAACATACGAGTTGAAAAATTGTTGTAAATAGACTGCCAAAATGGCTAGTACAATGACCACCAAGACAATGATAGTAAGCCATAACTTAAGTACGACACTACGTCGAATCACTACTCGACCACCTCGAACTTATATCCAACCCCCCATACAGTATGAATGTGTTGAGGAACGCGTTCAGATAGCCTACCCAATTTTTCTCGTAAGCGCTTGACATGCGTATCGACTGTGCGTTGATCGCCAAAAAATTGATAATTCCATACATCCCTTAACAATTCCTCACGGCTAAATACTTTTTCAGGACGTTGCGAGAGGTAAAGCAGCAATTCAAATTCTTTGGGAGTTAACGATACTTCCGCTTCCTCCACTAACACTTTGCGGGCATCTACATTAATGATGAGTCCTGGAAAAGTGAGGACATGTCCCAAATTAGGAGGCTGTATCGTCTCGGGGATCGTGTTGCCCGCTCTTCGCAATAATGCTTTCACGCGCATTACCAATTCACGCGGGCTAAATGGTTTGACCACATAATCATCGGCTCCTAGTTCAAATCCGTGAATACGTGTACTTTCATCACCAGCTGCAGTTAACATAATCACGGGTGTGTCCTTATACTGACGAAGTTCAAGACATACATCACGCCCATCCATACCTGGTAACATCAAATCTAAGACAATTAATGCATAATCTTCTTCGAGTGCCATTTTTAGTGCAGAAGTACCATTATCAGTTTCATCAACAATAAATCCATTACGCTCTAAATACATCCGCACTAGACGGCGGATGCGCTCCTCATCATCGACTACAAGAATTCGTTCATGAACCTCATTCAACGCTTGACCCTCCTTGGTCACTGCTATCATGGTGACTTACAGAAAAAAATGTATGCGCTTTAATTATAACATTATTTTGACAATCTACCATTACGTTTTTGAGCCATCGTAAGTGACCTTAGTCTATCTACTTCTGTCGCAGTTAGATGTCGCCATTCCCCAGGTCGCATTCCTCGCAAATTAAGCGGACCATAGCGCACCCTGGTTAATTTCAAACAAGGATAACCCACAAAGTCCATCATATTGCGGACCTGTCGATTGCGTCCTTCGTGAATCGTGATTTCCAGTTTGGTAGAAGTGGCGTCCTTCCCTAAGATTCTCACATAGGCAGGCGACGTCATCCTACCATCTAAAAGAATTCCTTTACGCAACGAAATAATGGCTTGTTGCGACACTTCACCTGCCACCAGCACTTCATATGATTTTTCCACACCGAAACCTGGATGCATTAAACGATGGGTTAATTCCCCATCGTTAGTCAAAATTAGCAACCCGCTCGTTTCATAATCCAATCGACCTACCGAATAAACCCTCGTATCAATATTAGTTAAAAAATCATGAACAGTTTTTCGCCCTTGTGGATCTGAAGATGTGCTCATCACTCTGATCGGTTTATAAAATAAAATATACACGAAAGATTGGGTATCTCCAATGGCGGCACCATCCACATCAATTCGATCCAATTCTGACACCTTGACACCTAGTTCGGTCACCACCTTGCCATTTACGCGTACCCGCCCAGACGTAATATATTCCTCTGCTTTTCTGCGCGAAGCGATACCTCTTTTGGCAATCGCTTTTTGTAACCTTTCTGTTGTGTTGTCAATCACTTGTGAAGTCTCCAATTTGTTTTTTATTTAATTCACTTCCCAATGATTAAATATACCGCAAAAACGGAGGCAAAGACACCGACTAAATCAGACCACAACCCCACTTGAACCGCATAACGTGGATTTTTAATGCCGACACTGCCAAAATATACGGTTAATACGTAAAGAGTGGTGTCAGTACTACCTTGCATCGTGGCCGCAATTTGTCCTAACAGAGAATCTGGACCGTGATGCCTAAATATATCAGTAACTAATGCCAATGAACTAGCGCCCGAGATAGGGCGGAGCAAGGCAATTGGCAATAATTCAGGAGGAAAATGTAAAAACTGAAATAATGGATTTAATGCATGAATAAGCAAATTCAACGCACCAGAACTACGAAATACACTCACCGCAACCATCATACCTATGATATTCGGAATAAGACTAATCGCCGTTGGGAATCCGTCTTTGGCACCAAGCACGAATGTCTCATATAATGGCACCTTTCTCATTACCGCTACTACTAGAATGAATGCCAGACTCAAAGGCAGTGCCCATGCAGAGATTTCCGCTACCATTTACGGTTCCCTAGAACAAACAGCATTTTTTTGGAAATATCGTTTTCGAAAAAAGCGATCCAATATGACTGCTGCTGTGGTGGCAATAAATGTAGCAAGTAAAGTAGGTAATACAATGTCGGCTGGGCCTTTTGAGTGAAATTCTGCGCGTAGTCCAATCATTGTAGCGGGAATAATAGTAAGGCTTGCTGTATTTAACGCAAGTAATGTACACATCGCATCAGATGCTTGATCTTTAAATGGATTGAGTTTTTGTAATTCTTCCATCGCTCTGAGACCCAATGGAGTGGCTGCATTACCAAGACCAAGCAAATTAGCACTCATGTTTGCCACAATCGCACCCATTGCAGGATGCGTGGCAGGTACGGATGGAAATAGCCACTTGGCAATTGGCCTTAGCAATTTGGACAGCGATTGTATCAAACCTGCCATCTCTGCAATTTTCATGATACCCAACCAAAATGTGATAATACTAATCAGTCCAATGGAAACTTCCACTCCAGATTTGGCACCGTCCCACAAACCAGTTGTCACTTGCGGGACATGACCTGTTACAAAAGCAACCATAATGCCTGATATCATCAGGGCAAACCATATAATATTGAGCAACCTGATTTCCTCCCCAGAAATTCAGCGGCTAGATGGGAATAATCCTTTTAGTTTTCCCCACCAACTTTTAGCAGGTATTGCTTCTTTAGCGAGAAGTGGTGTGGTACCAATTAATTGGTGGTTCAGAGACACGTACAAATTTCCTAATGATTGACCCAAATGGATTGGCGCTATGCTTTTTTGCTGCACAATTCGATAAGTAATCTTTGCATCCTCATCTGAACGCAAAGGATAATAAATAGAAAATTTAGGTGCTGTTTTCACTTTTTGTGTCACTCCATCTTGAACAGGTAAGAAAAACTCTTTTTGTGTCATCATCGCAACATTCACCCGGTGGTACGCTTGTAACCCATAATTTAATAATTGTTTGGCATCGCTCCAGTCTGATGGATCATCCAAAACAATAAGAACAACCTGTCTCCCATCGATACTAGACGAGGCCGCTAGACATCTCCCGGCTGCTCTGGTGTACCCTGTTTTTACACCATCTGCATGCTCTGTCATCCACAAAAATTTATTTTTATTTTTCAGCTTCATACCTTGCAACTCAGTACTGCGTGCAATACGGTAGTATTTTGTGCTAACAATTTGTCGGAACAAAGGATTTTTTAATGCTTGCGCGGTTAAACGTGCAAAATCATCAGCACTGGCATAATGGTCTTTGTGATCAAGTCCATGAGGATTGACAAAGTGAGTGTTTTTTAAGTGCAAATGCGTCACTTCCGCATTCATTAACTGTGCAAACTGTTGACTTGATCCTGCGACCGATTCTGCAATCGCCATCGCTGCATCATTACCACTACGCATCATCATCGCATAGAGTAAATCTCGCATTTTAATTTTTTCTCCCGCACGTAGATACACGGAAGAACCCTCTTGTCGTGCCGCATTCGCTGAAACTGTTACGATTTGATCAAGCTTATTACTTTTAATGGCGATCCAACCTGTCACTATTTTGGTCAAACTTGCGATTCTCCTTGGTTCATGACCATTTTTCTCATATAAAATTCGCCCACTGCCTACGTCTAATAAACAAGCAGAAGCAGCATGCACAAATGGGACTGAAGTCGCAGCTTCCACGTTCCATTGAGTACCGTTAAACATAAAAACACTGATCACCAGTCCAGCAATATACTTGTTGATCTGAATTTTATGCCTCATCTTGTCCTCCTAGAAGCCTAAAAAAAATTTAGACTACATGAATAAAAAAACAAGCGCGAGCCACCGCGCCGAAATCTTCAAGCTTAGAGATTAGTTCAACTGATCTG
>DAIELO010000219.1 GCA_027341705.1 Caryophanales bacterium | reverse complement strand
ACATTTATTAACACAATTATATTGATAATAGTTTCATATGTCAATATAATTGTGATGTGTTTCATTGCGATATCACGCTTAATTCCCGATAGTTACTAAGTTTATTATTTAATTATCGTGTTATGTTTAACACAAATATTCACCAACATCCTTCCTCCTGTTGCCCTATTCCGTGATCACTGGTAGACGATAGCAAAAAAACACCCGCGGGAGGCGTATTTCCTCAAACGAGTGTTTAGAAAAATTTGTATTTATTTTAATTATCTATGTAGAATACTGAACACATCATCAAAATGACCACGCTTGATACGATATAATTTTATTTTTGTAAAGTTCCGCAAGTTCCTCCGCATGATCGATCGTATTACCTTGTACAACGACCTTGAACATCCCCCTCTCTTCATCAGGCGTGATCAACGCCCAGCCTATTTCAGACATCACCCTGATGCCATTAATCAGTTGCGGTCTCATTCCTTTTAGGTCTTCGACCAGTTTGCGCATGACTCGGCCTTTTGCATTGACAGGACATGGCACAATGACTGTTTTCATGTGAAACTGTGGAATTTGATTGACCATTGCCTGAAGAGGTAATTGTTCTTCAGCCATGAATTGAAGCAATGACCCAAGCGAATAAAACGCATCAAAGTGAAATTGCAGTCCGTGATGACGTAATACTTCCAGCAAAGATCGCTTCACAGCCTTCGTGCGCACCACCGAGGCACCCAATTGTTGCGCTAATTCCTCAATGACCGATGGTGCAGACACGGGAACTGCCACTTCAGTATTTTCTTTTACCGCAATAAACATTTGTAAAATCAGGATCTCATCAGCAGACAACGCTCTCCCCTGATCAGTATACAGAATAAACTTTTGGCCGCTCTGGTCGACAGAAATTCCAAAATCCACTTTATTGGCAATGACCGATTGCGCCATGTCAATTTGTTTTTTGGTAGTTGTAATCACTTCACAACTCAGCGCATGTAAAATCGAGAGTAAGATGGCCTGAACCGTTATATTTTCACAATGCAAGAAAACTCCGTACGATCTAGCAGCAATGACATCTTGATTAATGTGTTCTAATACTTCACGAACATATTGATTCGTTACTTCATTCGATGATTCCAATAATCCAACCGTTTGTGGTTCAGGACGAATGTAATCTTCTTGGACAAATACGTTTTCAATTTTACGCTCAAGCCCCTTATCAATAGGCAACCCATACTCATCAAAAAATTGAATAACAATCCGCTTGTCCCCATCTTCGACCACTCTGCGCACATGCACCCCACCAATACAATCTGAAGTGCTGATTCCATAGCGAGCCACAGGTACTGGAACGATACCATGATCACGCACATTCAGATTAAGCGCCATTAAACTTGCCGCCGCGGAAAGCTTCAGTACAGGGGAGTATGGGAATTCATCACATGACACGGAAACAAAAGATCCTTTTTTCAGGTTGGAACCGTAAGAAGCGACAATCCGACCCACCATTTCTGGATTTAGTTCAATACTAGGAAGGCCACTGATTCCATCCTCATCAAATAATGAATGCGAAACTGAATTTCCCCAGATAAGCGAGGTAGACTGAATCACTCCCTCACCAATACTCTTTTCCGGCCAAATTTTCACTTCTGGTCGTACTAAAGAATGATCACCCAGATCCACCCTATCCCCGATCACTGCTCCTTCATCCACTTGCGCGCCTTTGCCCAAAAGAATTTTACTACACAAAGTGGCACCCTTGAGCATGGCAGCATATAAAATTCGACTCCCCGCCCACATCACTGATCGTTCCATTGTCACTTGCGATTCAATGTGCGAATGACTGCCAATCACTGCATAGGGGCCAATATTGGCACCACTTACAATAGTCACATCAGCACCGATAAAAGAGGGCCCCGAAATGACAGCACCTGGTGCAATCGTTGAATCACGTCCCACCCACACTCGGGGCAACTGCTCTTCGCCCCGAATATTGACATCCACCAATCCCATTAGCATGTCAAATTGAGTTTGTCGATATTGTTGAAGGTTCCCAATATCAGACCAATACCCTTCGGCGGTATATCCGTAAATCGGCATATTACTAGCAAGCATCAAGGGAAACAAATCTTTACTAAAATCAAACTCTTGCCCCTTTGAAAACAATTGCATCACTTCGGGCTCTATCACGTAAATACCCGTGTTGACAGTATCAGCAAACACTTCGCTCCAACTGGGTTTTTCTAAAAAATGAGTAATGCGACCATCAGATTCTGTAATCACCACTCCATATTCTAAAGGCGCATCCACTTTGGTCATGACGATGGTTACCATCGCCTTTTTTTCTTTATGAAAACGAATAATTTCAGTTAAATCAAAATCAGTCAAACCATCCCCACTGATGACCAAAAATGTTTCATCCAAAAAATCCTCACAGTTTTTCACACTTCCCGCAGTACCAAGAGGAACTGATTCTTCATATATCTGCATGCGAACACCAAATTCGCTACCATCACCAAAATGCCTGATAATAGTCTGCGGCAAATACTGAACCGTCACCGCGATGTCATTAATCCCATGCAGCTTTAG
>DAIELO010000218.1 GCA_027341705.1 Caryophanales bacterium | reverse complement strand
AAGAGGCGGCCGCCCCGACATAGTATAGGTAATCGACCTTGCCTTCCACCTCTGCCATCGTGCGAACATCTAGACCTTCCGCCCATTCCATACGAGCAGAACGCGGACGTCCCCATTCATTAGATTGACGCTCCAGATTAGTAAACGCACGATTCACTTCGCCAGATGCCTTACCCTCGGTCAACACGAGATTGCGGCGCATATCGATAATCAGGCTGACGTGCTCATTAAATACCGGACACGCCTCCTCACACGCGCGACACGTGGTACATGCCCAAATCTCATCCTCCGTGTACACTTCCCCAATCAGCGAGGGCAGTTCAATCTCTTCCATACCTTCTGCGCCTGCTGCCATCGCCAGTTTTTGCTGTCTGACAAGACTCGGTCCAACGTCCACTAGTTGTTCTTTCATCTTCAAAATCAGGTATTTGGGAGAAAGATCTTTGCCCGTCAATGTAGCAGGACAGCTAACATGACAGCGACCACACTCCGTACAGGCATATCCATCTAACAATTGCTTCCAAGTGAATTGTGTTACCTTAGCAACGCCAAACTCCTCCACCGTCTCATCCGACAGGTCAAGTGTTTTAATTTTACCTACTGGTCCCAAATTTCGATAATAAGAATTGACCATTGCTGCGATCATGTGCAGGTGCTTCGAGCGTGGAATGATCACTAAAAACCCAAAAATAGCGAGGGTGTGCATCCAGAACAGCACCTGAATCCAAGCGCCCGCCACCGCTGGGCTAACGCCTTGAAAAAAGTGACCAAACATATTGGACATCGGTGCCGCCATACCTGGCATGACACCTGTACGCGACGCATCCAATCCGCCAATTAGGAAAATAGACGTCACAATAATAAAAATCAAGAAGAGTATAAATCCCGCCTCAAAGGTAGGTTCGATGCGCATGGGACGCCAGATATAACGGCGAATTAATCCCACCACTACAGCGATCATCACAAATACCGCAGACCACTCTTGCAAAAACGTGAACCAAGGGGCAGTAAACCCTGGAATATGCGCGCCACTGATGCCAAAGTAAAAAAAGTCCAGTTCACCAAACGCCAAGATAATAAAACCCCAAAATATAAAAAAGTGACCAATACCCGCAGGTTCTGCGAGCACCTTTGCCTGTCCGAGCACATACTTTAAGAAACTCTTGACACGCAGGCTTTTTGGTTCACTGCGATCTTCGTGCTGACCGAGTCGCAGGTACTGATAACGACTATACACACCGATGAAAAATCCATACAACGCCGCGATCGCCAAAATTGGGAAGGCGATAAGATTTAGCACACTCACGCGGTTTTCACTCCCTTAAGATGATATGGCACTCATATATCTTACCACTGAATATCATATCATCAACAACACTGAGTGACTAGCCATTCATTATTCATTTCCTGCTAAATTTCTCTTCACCATCTCATGCACAATAAATGAAGCAACGTCCGGAGCCAATGTCCCCGCACCAAATCCCGCATCATACCCCAGTTCGAGTGCCACCTCATGATTCAATCGCGGCCCCCCGCAGATCACGATCAGCTGTTGGCGAAGTCCTTGCGCTTCAAGCATATCTACCAGTTCCGTCAAATTAGGTAGGTGTACATCTTTTTGCGTGACTACTTGAGACACGAGAATCGCATCTGCGTGCACTTCCATCGCTTGTGCAATCAGTGCTTCATTGCTCACTTGGCTGCCCATGTTATACGCATCGACCTCAGGATAGCGTTCAAGGCCATATTCCCCCGCATATCCTTTCATGTTCATAATCGCGTCAATGCCGACGGTGTGTGCATCCGTCCCTGTGCAAGCGCCCACGATCACCACTTTGCGCCCAATGTGTTCCTTTATAAACTGGTTGATTTCATAAAAATCCAACACCGGACTCTCTACTTTAGGCACCTTGATGGACGTATAGTCGATGTCATGCGTCGACTTTGCGTACACCACGAAAAAGGACATGGCTTCTCCTAAATCAGTGCCATGCACCACTTGCGGCTCAAGTAGTCCCAGCTTGGCCACGTATTGACGCGCAGCTTCCTTTGCCTCTTCGCCAAACGGCACGGGCAGGGAAAAGCTTAGTTGCATCGCTCCGTCATTCCAAGTGTCTCCATAAGGACGCACATGTTTTAAGTCGTTCACTGTGCTCCCCCCTCCCGCGCTACCGTATCAAGTCCTAAACGATGGCGAAGTTCCTCTTCAATCGGGTTAAAATAATCAGGCGCGCGCAGCACCACACCGCCTCTGCCTTTTCCCCCTTCAGCTGTGCGTTTCACATCGGCAAACATGCCCTCCGCGATCGATTGGAACAGTCCTTTATCCACAATTTGCTCCAATAAATCCGCCGCTTCTTGCAACACCTGATGAGCGCGCTTGACCATCCGCCCATCCTTTTTAAATTCCACTTCTTCTTGCAGATGACGAGCATTATTGAAAATATACCGCGCCGCCTCAATGGCCAGTTGACGTTCATGGATGTGTGGAGTGTGAATAGCCTCCGTCATCATCCCTAGCAATTGAATGCCTTGCCCTGTCGCCACGCCGATAAGGTTAACTAACGCATCTTGTACATGGCCGCGAAAAATA